>CANIEM010000017.1 GCA_947466515.1 Verrucomicrobia subdivision 6 bacterium
AATTGGAAGCTTAGGTAGGGGCGGCATCTCCGAGGCCGCCTAGCTGGGCGAACAAAATTGAATATTGAGCGCTTGTTTGCGTTCTTTTCCGTTTAGAAAAGAACTAGGACGACCAAGGATGGTCGTCCCTACCAGTGTTATGATATGGGGCTAGGGATAGCCCGGCCTGCCGTGCGAACAGGATTTAGGGTTTGGGACTTAGGTGGACCACTATTGGTCTTCGGCAGGATTCCATCTATAAAGAGTTTATGGCTGACTCAGCGTTAAGTATGAAAGGGAAAGTGGTCCTGATTACGGGTGCGTCGCGTGGCATTGGGCGTGCTGGTGCTCTGCAGTTAGCGGATTTGGGTGCGGAGCTGATTTTGGTTGGGCGGCACCGAGGTCGATTGGAGGAGGTGGCACGGCTAGCGAGGTTGGCAGGCTCTCCGCAGGTCCGGGTTTATGTTACGGACCTGAGTTTGCGGGAGCAGGTGGCGGAGTTAGGTAGAAAGTTAAAACTGGCGGAACCAAAACTGGATGTGCTTTGGAATAATGCGGGGGGGTACTTCACGGAAAGGAAGGTGACGGAAGAGGGGTTAGAGCGAACCTGGGCGATGAATCATCTGGCGTATATGGATCTGACTCAAGTCCTCTTGCCGTTATTAGAAAAAGCGGAGGATCCGAGGGTGATCTGTACTGCCTCTGAGGCGCATCGGATGGGGGTGCTGCAGTGGGATAATCTTCAGGGGGAAAAGAGGTGGGGTGGATGGAAATCATATTGCCTGACAAAATTGGCTAATATTTTATATGTGGCAGAGCAGGGGCGTCGTTTGGGTGATTCGAAAATCCGAATCTGCTCGATGAAGCCCGGGCTAGTGAACTCAGCTTTTGGTGATGAAAATAAGGGGCTGGCTGGATTGACTTTTCGTATCTTCAAAAAACTCTTTGGGAAAACGAACGAGGAGGGAGCGGACACAGCGGTCTGGCTCGCCTCCCGAGAGGCCCGACCGATTCAAGGTGCCTATTATGGGGATCGCAAAGAGATAGTTTCTTCTTTAGCTGGGCGAAGCCTGGAGGATGCCCAACGATTGTGGGAGATAAGTGAGGGGAAGGCGTGAAACTCAAAATTGGAGATTTGGAGTTGGCCACTCCGTTGTTTTTATCGCCTCTGGCGGGATACACCAATTTACCTTTCCGGCGGACCGTACGGGAGATTGGTGGGTGTGGCATGGCGACGACGGATCTGGTTAATGCGCGATCATTACTGGAAAATAATCGCAGAGCTTTGGAGTTGGTGGCGACATCCCCTGACGATCGACCATGGGCGGTACAACTTTTTGGGGCAGTGGCGTCGGAAATGCGGGATGCGGCGAAGAAGTGCGAGGATCTGGGGGCGAACTCGGTGGATATTAATATGGGCTGTCCCGTCAGGAAGGTGTGCAAGGTGGGGGGAGGGTCGGCGATGATGACGGAGTTGGGCAAGACGGCGGAGCTGGTCAGGGGGATGGTGGCAGGCGTAAAGATTCCGATCACGGCGAAGATGAGGTTGGGTTGGGATGAGAAGAATCTGACGGCACCCGATTTGGCTAAGGCTTTGGAGGAGGCGGGGGTAGCGGCGATTTTTGTTCACGGACGAACAAGAGAGCAGGGTTTTGCGGGTTTGGTTAATCTACAGGGTATCGCCTCGGTTGTAGCCATGGTGAAAAGTATTCCTGTGATTGGGAATGGGGATGTGACGACTCCCGAAGGGGCGAAGAGGATGATGACGGAAACGGGTTGTGCGGGGGTGAGTGTCGGACGGGGGGCGTTTTACAATCCATGGATCTTTCGAGCCACGGCTCACTATTTAGAAACTGGGGAGTTGATGGCAGATCCTGATTTCGAGGAGCGGGTGAGGGTGATGAGTAGGCATTTGGAGAGGAACATTGATTTCTTTGGGGAAGAGAGAGGGTGTGTGCTTTTTCGTAAAGTTATTCCCTGGTATGCGAAAAGGTTCGGTCCTGCGAGTGAGTTTAAGAAGGTGGCGGTGAGAATCAGCTCAAAAGCAGATTACGACAAAGGACTGAATGAGTATCGCGATTGGCGTAAGCAGTTTTTGGATGAGAAAGGAAATTTACAGGGCAAGTTTGCCCCATCGAAGTTGGAAGCGGTTTTTGCTGGGGATGGGCCAGTGGAGAGGTCGGAACTTCCTGTACCGAAAGGGCCAGTGGAGAATTGGTGAATACAAAGCATTCATTATTAGTAAGATATGCACTAATGAATCTTAATAAATCTCCGCTTGAAAAAATTTAAAATTATGCTTAATTGTATAAATGAAATCAAATGTAAGCAGGTCATTCATCTGTGCAGCGTTACTGTTGTCCGGGGTCAATCTAGTCCCTGCGGCAATTGTTCTTACCACTTTAGTCGACAATATGTCACAATCTGTGCAAGATGATTTTTATTTAGGATCCACCTTCGTTCAACCATTTACCACGGGTGGTGCAGCATCCCTGAACACGCTTATTATATCCTCCAATTCGGGTTGGAGTGCATCAGACTCGCCCACCGTCTCTTTGCTTGATAGCGGGCGCAATCTTGTCGCGTCTTTTGTGTATAGCGCCAGCTATTTGTCAGTTGTTACCTACAGCGCCCCGAGTTACGCACTGCAAGCAGCCAGCACATACTTTATTGAAGTTTCAGGTGGTACTGGGTACTTAAACGTAACAACTAGTCCAAACCAGACTGGTCTACCTAGTTGGACCATCGGTGACTTATCCTATCGGGGGTTTGATTCTTCTGCTTCGACACCAAGTAGTCAGATATTGCAATTTTCTTTGTCAGGACAGGTGCCTGAACCAGCAACTAGCTCCCTCCTCGCCATAGGATTAGGACTCTTTGCCTTAGCTCGTCGCAGGTCTCGCGCTTAAGCGATTCCTTCGCTCCCGAGTGTGAGAAAATGGGGCTAGGTCCCCGTATTCGGTGGTGATCGATTTGTCCACAGCATCGTGAGGCTAGGTGAATTTCTAGATGGGTGGCTGCTTTTTCTAGAGGCGTTGACATAAAGGGGCGATAGCGGGAGTCTTAAAACATGAGCCGATCGACGTATTCCTCAGCGTGGAGTGACCGCCCTCTAGCGATGTCGAGGAAACTGGTTTCGATTATGAACACGCGACTGCAGGCGGAGCGGTAGGGGACGATTTGTGGGAATGACAGTTTTCCATCAGGCTCCGTTGGCGCTCTTTGCACTTTCCTTGCCAATGATCTTTGGTTTGGCAGTGGCCATGTATTTCTTCTTGGAGTTTGGCTCTTGGATGGGAAAGAAACACCTGCGATCAGGTCGTGGTTCGATTCAAGAAACTCTTGGAGTGATTGATGGACCGATCTTTGCTTTATTTGGGTTGCTTATTGCCTTTACCTTTTCCTCGGCGCTGAACCGGTTTGATGATCGGCGAAAGTTGATTGTGGAGGAGGCCAACGATATTGGGACGGCGTATTTGCGACTCGATCTGTTGCCCGTGGCGGATCGAGAAGCGGTCCAAGGGCTTTTTCGGCGTTATCTGGATTCGCGGATCAAGACCTATGAACTGATTCCTGACATGACGGCGGCGGTGGCGGAGTACAATCGTTCGCAAGATTTGCAGGCTCAGATCTGGAAAGAGTGCGTCAGTGGGGCTAACAAGACGTCGAATACGCTGGCGGGAATGCAGTTACTGCCTGCGATTAATGCGATGATCGATATTACAAGTACGCGGACGGCGGCGATGCAGTTTCATCCCCCTGTGATTATTTTTGGAATGTTAATGGTGATGGCCTTGGTGACAGCCTTGCTGGTGGGGTATCAGATGGCGGGGTTAGAGAAGCGCAGTTGGCTGCATGTGGTTCTTTTCATCATTACCATCTCCCTGACTTGCTATGTAATTTTGGATATCGAGTACCCAAGGATTGGTCTGATTCGGATGGATGCGACCGATGTGATTTTGAGAGATCTACGTGAGGGAATGCAACAGAAGTAGATTTGATCTGATGACAAGTGCTCTGTCATCTTTGCTGTGTCGGCAGGAAATCGATCGATGAAAAGATGTAGCTCCCGGTAGCTTAAGGGGAGCGAAGGCCTCTCCTGGCGGATTTCGAGTTTGGTGCAAGGCGAACTGCAGGTTGTGCGATTTGTTGGAGTGAATCTTTTTGGGTAGCGGTTTTTAAATAGTAGTCGCGGGCCTCACTGTAAACTATCGATTGATCGGGGATGATGATATTTCCTGAGGACCATGCGCCAGCACCTGCAATCAAGCCGACAGGGGGAAAGATAAAGGTGAATGCTTTTGTCCAGTCGTCTGGCTCGACCATTTTTTTGTACCAGATGCGGAGAGGCAGGTTATCGGTGGCTCGGATTCCGACATCGATACCTCCTTGCCGGTCCTGCCCGCCAATTTTGAGTTTAGCGTCTGAAAAGTATCGGATGTAACCTAGGCCCACGGCTTGGTTTTTTAATTCGGTCCCTTGAATAGCCTTACGCCCTTCGGGCCCCTCCATGACACTGATTTGGCTGTAGGTTCCAGGAGGCAAAGTGATAGTGGTATTCTGGTTGGTAATAGATTGTGCGGCATCGATAGTTAGTTGGCAGTTTTTAGGCCGAGAGGGGTCGAGCAAGGGGTCGATCTCACCATCGTTTCGCTGGGGTGTGGTGACCGAGGAATTGTTTTTGGTTTTGGAGGTGGGAATCGGTAGGCGGGCTGGAATTTTGGGTTGAACGGTGGCAGCTTCCGATGCCACAGCGGCGGAGGATCCTGCGTTTTGAGATTGGGCATGGACGTTTAGGTTTGGCGCAAGGACTAGCATAGCGATGAGCGTCAGGTACGTGTTGGAAACGTGCCTGATTCTAGGGCTAGTGGTGGTTTGGATTGGATTCAAAATTTGTAAATTAGGTTGATGCCCGTGCCAGCGTTAAGAGCTTCGTAGTCGCCCGTTTCGGGAACGGAGACACTACTGTCGCTTTTGGTCCAACTGACAAAGCCTCGCACGGATACGTATTCGAAGGGGGTGTAGGTGATGGAGATTCCGTAGGTTTGCTGAAAATCGAGACGATCGGCATTATTAAACTGATCTTCCAGTTGAGTACCAGTGTATTTGGCAAGCCGGAAGCTGGCGTAGGCTTGAGTGCTGAGCTGCTGTGTAGGATTGGTGGACCAAGAAAAAGTTAGATTATTATCGGTACGGGTAAAGTTGGTGGGATTGGCGAGAACATAGGAGGCACGACCGGTGATTGAAGTGGAGGTCCAACTGGCTAATTTGTGATACCAGGTGGCCTGCCAAGCCAGCGGGTATTCGTCGAGAAAGTTTACGTATTGGGTTAACGATTGATCCCGTCCTGAGCCATTAAATACATTGGCATCAGCAGAAAATGTAATGAAAAGATCTTCGCTGAAGGACCATCCCAAAGAGATAAAGGGATCCATCACAGTGAAATTATTTTGCGAGATGCCTGTCTGATTATACGGGGGGGAACCCGGTTCCGCTGTGGCATAAGTAAAGAACTGATAGCGAAATCCAGCTTTAGGGAAAAACATCGCATACTGTTCGTCCTGAATCTGAGGGGCGAAGCCGATTTCAGGAGTGGTAATGATTTGCCATGCGGAGAACTTCTGTCCACCGCTTTCGGCATAAAGGACGTTGCTGTTATAGAAAGCTTGGCAATCGACGGTGATATAAAACCAAGGTTTATGAGGAATTTCAGAGATAATCTGAACATCGCCCAACTCGCCAGAAAGAGGTCTCGCGGTTACCGACTCCTCTTCAAGATTCTGGGTGTTGGCATTTTCGTCGGTGGCCTGAACCTGACGAGTGAGTTGGTTGTCCTGCCGGGTTTGCGAAGAGACAGCAGAGGCACCCCCTCCTGTTTGAGCGGCTGAATCAGAGGGAACTGCTATCCAACAGATAACCAACAGCGAGAGTAGACATAGGTTAGGTCTAATTGGTGCTGAGCTAAACTGAAAAACCCCGATGGTGATTACCACTATATTTTGTTAGGTGGAATTTCATCAATTTACAATAAAATGCATGACACACTGCAGAGGAAGTTATTTGTATTTCATTGAAAGGTAATGATTAATCTCAAAAAATAGCCATAAGAGGATACGCAAGCGCCCCGTCCTTTAAAGGTAAAGCAAAGCAATGATCATTAATAAAATACACCATTAATAATTACTAATCCGGCACTTGAAAAAATACAAACTTGTGCTACTTATTTACTTTATATGGGATTGGTAGTGTCATGATATTGAACGATCAGATCACTTTTGTATTACCCTGTCTGTCAATTGCCAATGCAGTTTCGTCGCTAGTTCCCATCGCTCATTCTTTAATGAGGCCAAGGCCTAAAATTTAACAATATAAAAAAATAATCGATCTATGGCTTTATTACGTTGGGGATTATGTCTGGGGATTTCTTTTTCCTGTATTTACTGGAGTGAGGCGGCGGAGCTCGGTTCTAGCAAGGTGACAGCCTTGCGTAATTGCGTGGATAAATATGAGGGAGAGGTGAAAAGACCTGCAGCGGTGGGAGATGCCGTTGTGCAGGGTGACTCGATCACGACAAAAGAGAACGCTTTGGTTGAATTATCCTGTAACGACTCGAGCATCGTCCGACTTGGAGAAAACTCGGTCTTTTCTTATAATTCAAAGGAAAGACTGGTCACAGTTGATAAGGGTACATTCCTTATGCATACACCACCAGGGGGTGGTGGAGTGACGATTAACTCAGGGGGGGTCACGGGAGCAATTTCTGGCACCACCTTCATGGTCACAGCAACTCCCGCCAAATGTGCTACGTGCGCGCGAGAACTGATCGTCGATAAGCAGGGGAATGTACGCTGTGCCGAGCATCCCGAGATCAAGCCCGTGGGCACTGGAGGTTTTGCGCTCCTTGTTTTAGAGAGTTCTTCTGTAACAAAAATCACCGGTCCTGATGGTAAATTCACCGAAGTTACTCCAGGACAGATGGCGGTTCTTGGGGGTAAGGCGGGTACTGGGCCGCAGGTTTTTACGGTGAGCTTGGCCCAAGTTCTCCGATCGAGTCCGTTGGTGAATGCATTTCCGCAGCCCCTGCCTTCTTTAAGTGCGATTTTGACGACTGCTACGCAGCAGCAGTCATTGATTGCGAGTGGCTCGACGCGCACCACGGGCACTTCTGGAGTAGCGATTACCTCGGGGGGATCACTCCTTGCCGCCAGTTCGCCTCCGCCTACTCCATCTCCTATTTCATTTGTCATGGCTAGTAGCACTCCCGGATATAACGGGGGAAATTCTCCATCGAATGCAGGCGTGGGCAATCCGTTGAATATTGCTACATCTTCTCCAGGTACTGGTGGGAACACAACAGTGGTCAACGGGGGTGGTCCAGCTGGAGGCTCTGGCGGAAGCGGGGGGGGTGGAGGTGGAGCGGCTGGCAGCGGGGTAAACCCACCAAGCAACACCGGTCAGAGCGGAATTACGGCCAATCCAAATAATCCGAACAACCAAAACGCAACCCCTCCGACCTCAGTTTCGGTCGTGAGCGCTTCTGTGACGCCCAAGGTTTACGATGGTACTACTACAGCCACGATTAGCGGAGCCTCTGCCAGTGTGGGAGGGGTTGGGTTGGTCAATGAAACCACGGGAGTGTTTGCCTCAAAGAATGTCGGGTCCTCCATTTCAGTCGCCACGACTATTTCCCTAACCGACCTAGTTCACTACAGCCTGACAGGACAACCTTCTCTGTCTGGCGACATCATAGCCAAAGCGCTAACGATGACCGGATCGATTGGTGGGACCAAGGTGTATGATGGAAACAGAACGGCTTTAGTAACGATGGGATCGTTGAGCGGTGAGGTGACTGGAGAAATCCTTGGCACCCCGACGGTGGTGGGAACGTTTAACAGCAAGAATGTGGTGGGGGCTTCGAGCATCACGGCGGTTTATACATTGGTTAATGGAGCTAGCGGGGAGTTGGCCAGCAACTACAGCCTAGGCAACGACAGCTTGGCCTCGACGATCACAGCCAAAGCAGTAACGATCTCGGTAGCGACTCCATCAACGGTAACGAGCAAAGTTTACAACGGAAACAGGGTGGCATCGGTGACTGTGGGAGCGGTGGATGGAGTGATTGCGGGGGAAGTGCTGGGGGCGACCACGGCAGTGGGAACATTTGTCGATAAGAACATTGGGACCAAGAGCGTGATGGCGACTTACACGCTGGTTGATGGAGTTAATCCACTGCACCTGGCATCAAACTACTCCTTGGCTAGTGAAACCTTGAGCGGAACAATCACGGCCAAAGATCTGAGTGTGTTTAGTGCAGCGGTGACGACCAAAGCATACGACGGCAACGATGCGGCGGTGGTGACAGGCGCGGTGCTGGTGGGGAGTTCGGCGGCGGATAATGATGGGAAGTATATCGGCTCTGAGGTGGTGACTCTGACGGGTGCGGCCAGCGGAACCTTTGCGAGCAAGAATGTGGGAGCGGGGCAGGCGGTGACAACGGTGATGACTTTGGGTGGAAGTGATGCGGGCAACTACACGCTGAGCACACAGCCGACGTTGACTGGCACGATTCAAGCAAAAGGGCTTTCGATCACTTCGCCTTCGATAGCTGCCAAGGTGTATAACGGAAGTGCTGTGGCGGGAGTTGTGACGTTGGGAACACTTACCGGTTTTGTGGGGACGGAGACGGTTACGGCGAGCGGAACGGCGGCCAATTACAGCAGTGAGAATGTGGGGAGTTATAGCTCGGCCATCACCTATGCGCTAGCCGACGGCCTGAACGGTGGGTTGGCCTCCAACTACAGCTTGGCCGCTGGATCGGCCACTGGAGTGATCACCGCCAAGGGACTTTCGATCGCTTCGCCTTCGATAGCTTCCAAGGTTTATAACGGAAGTGCTGCAGCGGGATTGGTGACGGTAGGGACGCTTTCAGGATTTGTGGGGAGCGAGACGGTCACGGCGAGTGGGCTGGGAGCGGATTACAGCAGTGCCAATGTGGGTAGTTACAGTTCGGCGGTTGCCTACACGTTGAGCAATGGATCCAACGGTGGATTGGCTTCGAACTACAGCTTGGCTGCGGGATCGGCCACGGGAGTGATCACGGCGAAGGCGTTGACGATGACCGGATCCAGCGCGGGCAACAAGGTTTACGACGGCACGGTTACGGCAGCGGTTGCATTGGGAACGCAAAGTGGGGAGGTGGTAGGGGAGGCTTTGGGAACGACCATCGTTGCCGGAACATTTGCCGATCGGAATGTTGGCTCGGCCAAGAGTGTGACCGCGGTCTACACCTTGGTGGACGGAGTTAATGCTGCTGCGAACTACTCCCTAGCGAACGACACGCTGTCGGCCAATATCACGGCGAAGGCGCTGACGGTTGCGGGTGGAGCGGTGACCACGAAGGCTTATGACGGAACCACCGTGGCGACGATTACGGGGGCTGGCCTTCAGTCGGCGATTGCGGCTGGAAGCGGTAGCAGCACGGATGGAAAGTCTTACTCGGTGGATTCAGTCACCTTGGCTGGAGGGAGTGCCGGAACATTTGAGCGAAATCTTCCTGGAACATTAATCCCTGTGAGCACAACCATGTCGGTCGCTGGATCGGGTGCGGGCAATTACACGCTGACCCAGCCGACAACCTTGAAAGGGGAGATTACTGGTAGCGCCAACCTTAATCGCAATGGTGCGGCCATCACGGTCTCGTCCGCGGACTATGTTCACATTCGGGACACTACGGCGACCCGGATGCAGGACGGATTGACGATTAGCTCGAGCACCGGAGGTGTCTTATTGGAAAATAGTAGATTCGACGGCTGGATGCAGAGATCGACTCCCAATCAGACGATCTCGGATGGTGGGGTGACAACCTTTACCTTCAATGAATCGGCGGCTACTGCGGTGAATTCTCCGGTGCTGCGCTTGAAGATGGAGGCGAACGATCCGACTTTACCTCAACCCACCGATCTCAACTACATGCTGTTGGGGGATTATCAGGTTCTTCTGCGTAGAGACCCAAATGGAGTGCCTCGCTCTGGGGACGAGATGGCGCAAACCCTGTTCTCCTTCCCAGGTTCGGCGAACGATCCAAGCGGGATTGGTTCGTTGGCTCCTTCAGCCGATCTAGTAATCCGGGATAGTGCGAGCACGCAGGTGAAGGATCTCCCGTGGAACACCAAGGAGTACTCTTCTTTGGACGGAAGCGGAGGTGCGGTGGATTCCGGAAACTATGCGGGCGTGAGTGGAGAATTTAAGGGGGATAACGCAGCTTCAAGTTTAGATATTGCCACTTCTTCTGGTGGTGCTGCAGGAAATTGGGATGTGGTGGTTAGTGATCCGAGTTTGGGAGGTGAGGGAAAGGTGACGGATTTACGATTGAAGTATAACAACAATACTAAGGCGCTGATTCAGGGACCGAATGGAGTGCGTTTGGTTAACGTGATCTTCGAAGGAATGGATACGGTGGAGGTGGCTGCTGGTTTGAACGACAAGGTGCTGATGAGCGGAACTTTGGTGAGCGATCCGAATATCGGGAAGATGGTGGTGAAGGCTGGGCAGACTTTGGAGGCTCAGTTCGCCAGTGATGCGACGATGAAAGAAGTTCGAACATCGGCTGGGAATGCGGAGATTTTGGCCGGAGTGGTGAAGGACTCGGCATCGCCCACTGGATATAGTTTTCTCAGCGGACCTAACCGGGTGTTGGAAATGCAATCGGCGACGATCGCGGGTCAACTCAGTCTGGCCTCACATACGATTGTCTTTAACAACGCCAACATTACCAGCGGCGGGGTGATCGATGCTCGGACTCGGGACGGAATGGTGAATCGGACCTACGGAAGTGTGGTGCCTGGAACGGTCAGTTTCATGGGAGCTGCGAATAATTTCCTCAACACAGCGAACAGTGCATCGATGAGTATCGCGAATTCGGGCAACATAGTGAGTGCGCTGAGCGGAGGCCAGATGAGAGAGAACGGGGTGGGTGGAGCAACTGTGATGAATGTGGGGAGGGTGAGATGAATATCAGGGAATTAGGGGTTAAGGGATTAAGGGGTTCAGGAATTGATTCCGGATGTTTTTATGCAAAACAGTATAATCCTAAGTCATTTTTAGTTAGGGCCTTATGATAGGAGTGACTTTTGTTGAACAGTGGAATTACTCTGATGGTCAAAGATTTAGACTGAATTAAAGATGAGATATAGAAAAGAGGACCTGCGTAGGGGGGTGGTCGACGTAGTTACGTCGGGCGCAGGAGATATATATATTCCCGTTGGTGGAAAGGCACAGGTGGAAGGAGGAAGAAGTAGGGGTTTGCGGGGGTCCGTTTTGGGCTTGGCGTTAAGTTTCGGGTTCTTGGCTAGTGCCTATCCACAGGCGGCGAATCAGACCGCGTTTAAGTCGGCTGGAGGAACGACCTGGACCGTGCCGGCCTATGTCACACGCGTGGATGTGCTGGTGGTGGGTGGTGGTGGAGGGGGTGGATCGTTTGGAGGAGGAGGCGGCGCGGGAGGATTAATTTATAAGAATGACGTGGTGGTGGCACCCGGAACCTCTATTGGAGTGACGGTCGGCGCAGGTGGAGCAGGTGGTCCTGTTAATGGCGGCAACGGCACCACATTGATGCCGTATGGATCGAACGGTGCTGACTCTGTTTTTGGAACACTTACCGCATTGGGTGGCGGTGGGGGAGGATCGCGAAAGAATTATGCCGCTTATGCAGGACAACCTGGCATGCCGGGTGGGTCAGGCGGTGGCGGTGGCCAAAATAACACTGCTGCAGCGGGACAAGCAGAAGGTGGGGCCTCTCTCCAATCGGCCACTGCTTCGGGTGGATACGGAAATGCAGGTGGCAAGGGTAAGTACGGGAACTCCGGCGTGCCTAATCACGGTGGAGGTGGAGGTGGTGGAGCCGGTTGGCCGGGACGGGCTGTGGTGGAGAATAGTGGGGGATTCGGCGGTATCGGTGGAGACGGACTTTATGTTCCGCAGTTCTCCACTTTGGGCGATAGCGGTTGGTTTGCCGGTGGTGGTGGAGGAATCATTTACAGTGACGGGCAGCAAGCCAACTACGGCGGGCGTGGTGGTGGAGGTCGAGGTGGATGGTCTAGTGCCACGGCCTTCGATGGATCAGCGGGCACATCCAACACAGGAGGTGGAGGAGGAGGCGGACGTGATTCAGTATCCGGCTTTGCGGGTGGATCGGGTGTGGTGGTGGTGGACTATTCGCCTCGCCTGACTGCCAACCTTCCCACCGACGGCTTTTATCACACCACGGGAACCGCTTCCGATGCGAAGGGAATTACCGTCACCGCTTACAACCTAATGGGGAACATCACGGTGTATGCTCCGACGGGTTATGAGGTCGCGGCCACCTCCGGCGGTTCCTACGTCTCCACACTCACCCTCACGCCCAACTCTGGGGTGGTCAGTACCACATGTTATGTCCGGATTGCCGCCGCCACGATTTTTGCGAATCCGACGGGAACGGTCACCCTCTCCACCTCCGGTCTGGCCAACACCAGCGTGGATCTGAACGTGTTCCGGCTGGTCTTCACGAATGTTGGAAACAACAACTTCACCATGCCTTCCCACGTCTCGAAGGTGGATCTGTTGGTGGTGGGCGGTGGCGGGGGTGGAGGAACGGATATGGGCGGTGGCGGTGGAGGAGGTGGAGTCATCTATCAGCAGGACTACGACGTCGTTCCTGGCACGCAGTACAAAGCGGTGGTGGGAGTGGGTGGAAGGGGTGGACCAGCGGGCGCTTCTCCGGTGCAGGTCGGGGAGAACGGAGGGAACTCGCAATTTGGAAATGGAAGTGCAGTCCTGACCGCCATTGGAGGCGGAGCGGGAGCGAGTGGACATCGTGGTGATGCCGGTGGAGCGACCGTTTCCGCAAGGTCGGGCGGATCGGGTGGAGGGGCCTCAGGCGCTGGAGCAAACCGTAGTGGTGGCGTGGCCGCGGCTGGAACAGCGGGCCAAGGATTTGCGGGCGGCAACAGCGGTGGTGACTGGTATTCGGGTGGTGGGGGAGGTGCGGGTGGAGCGGGAAGCAATAATCCGGGCAACGGTGGACCCGGTTTGCTGGTTCCGATTTTGGGTCGTGATCTTTACTGGGGCGGTGGTGGCGGTGGCGGCGGGTATAGTGGTAATGGAGGAAACGGAGGTATCGGAGGTGGTGGTGGCGGCGCTATCGGCACAACTTACGGAGGAGCGGGATTGAACAACGGACAGCCGGGTGGTGGTGGAGCTACCGCCAGTTGGGCGCTGACTCCGGGCGGACACGCGGGTGCGAACACGGGCGGAGGCGGTGGTGGTGCGTCTTACTGGGCGGCGGGCACCGGCGGCTACGGCGGATCGGGCATCGTCGTGGTGAACTATGCGCCAATGCTTTTCTATGCGAACGGACTGGCGTTGCCTTTCACCCACGTGGCCAACACGCCTTCGACCGAGCAGGGACTTCCCATCTCCGGTAATAATCTGATCGGCGAGGTGAAGGTGACACCTTCTTCCGGTTACGAGGTCTGCACCACCGCCAACGGCACCTACCAGTCCGGCACGCTCTCCGTGGTGCCGACGAACGGAACGCTCAACACCACCGTGTACGTTCGGATCGCGGCGGCCACGGCTCAATCCTCACCCGCCGGGGTTCTGACCGTTTCCGCTCCGGGTCTGCCCGACCGTCAACTCCTCTTGAATCAGGGTGAAATACACGCCGGCCTTTGGAACAGTGGTTACTTCACAATCCCGACGCTGACCGGCTCGCAACTAAGCGGAGACATCACAATCGAGGCCTGGATAAATATTCAGAGCTATGAGAATTGGGCGAGGATTGTGGATATCGGGAATAGCGCAGGAACGGATAATATTCTTCTAACGCAGAACTACACGACCGGGAAAATCAACTTTACCGTATTTGGCGGAGCGAGTGGAACTACTGCGGTCGAGGTTAATACAGACAGCGCCATCCCGCTCCAGACCTGGACTCATGTGGCTGGGGTAGTGGAGGCAAACGGAAATCTCAAGCTGTACATCAACGGCGTGCTGGTGAAGAGCAACACCCAGACAGCGATTTTGCCACGGGACCAGACCCGGTTCAGTAGCTTCATCGGAAAGAGTAACTGGTCGGGTGATGCCCTGTGGAACGGTCGAATCACCGACGTGCGACTCTGGAACGTGGCCCGGACCCAGGCCGAGATCCAGGCGGGCATGGCGATCGGATCGATTTCCGGTTCAGCCGCCGGGCTGACGGCCTGTTATCCAATGGGCTCAACCGGGCAGTCGCCCACGGATGATGTGAGCGGCAACAACTACAACCTCGCGCAGAACAGCAGCGTGCAGTATGTGAAGCAGCAGAGTCAGACCGCCTCTTTCGGAGATGGGAGCCAGTCCCTGACCTTGGGGGAGACGCTCTCCGGGACTTCGCAACTTTATCTGGGTAGCGGAACGTTGAGTCTGCCGGAGTGCTGGTATGAGGTGCCGTCTACCGCGGTGATTGGCGGAGATCTGACGCTCGAAGGATGGGTCTATCCCACCCGCTTTACCGATTGGGTGCGGATGTTTGATTTTTCCACCAGTGCCAGCGTTGGTAACGGTGGAACCCAGTACTTGGGTATGGCGGTATGCGGTTCTGCTGGCACGACTGGTCCGGCGTTCTGGGTGCTGGGCGCGAATGGGACGCAGTACGACATCACTTCCAGCACGGCTCTACCGCTCAACGCATGGAGCCATATTGCCGGTGTTTTGGAGAGCGGGGGAACGATGCGTCTTTATGTGAACGGAGTGCAGGTGGGCACGGCCACGGCCGCCAGCATGCCGCCGAGCGTCACTCGGGCACGGAGCTATATCGGGAAATCGAACTGGGCGATTGAGGCGCTCTATCAGGGATCGATGCGGGATCTCCGGATCTGGGATGTAGCCCGGACGGCCGCCCAGATTCAGGCGGGGATGACGCTGGGTTCGGTCACCGGGTCGCAGACTGGGTTGGTGGCCTGCTATCCAACGGGTCTTACCGGGCAGAGTTATCTGAAGGATGCCAGTGGCAATAGCAGAGATCTCGTGCAGATGGGGGAGACCCAGTTTGTGGAGAATGGGATTTATTTCCCCGGCTCCAACCAGCATTCCAGCGGGACCGAGGTTTTTAATAGCACGTTGGAGACGACCACTGCCGTTGCTTTGGGAACCGGTTATCTGGGGTTGAAGGGGACCCTGCGCTACACGGGCACCAGCACGGAGACGACCAGCCGGGCACTCTGGGCTGATGTAAACGGAACTGGGGCGACGTTCGACATCGTCAACGCCAACGCGAACCTGATCTTTAACGCCACGGCCGGAACGGTGAATCAGACCTTCACCAAGAACGGTGCTGGAAAGTTGACGTACTCGGGTAGCAGTGGTCCAACGATCACGGGGAACGTGGTGGTGAATGGAGGGACGTTGGCCTTAGGCGGAAAATCGGACATTGCCGCCGGTGGTACCTGGACGGTGAACAACGCCACGATCCAGAATACGATCAACTCAACGCAGACCATTCTCGGGAGGCTAACCCTGAATGGTGGGACTCTTTCCTCCACCGCAACCAGCCCCGATTCTACTTACGGGGATTTTTACCTGCGGAATAACGGGGCAGCGGTCACTACCACGGGCGACACCACTTCGGTCATTGGCGCCAACTTCAATATGGAAGGCGGGCATGATTTTGTTGTGGGAAATGGTGCGGCCGCAATCGACTTGGACGTTACGGGCCGGCTTTCTAATAAGGATGGTTATGCTTGGGGCCTGATACGTAAATATGGGGATGGCACCATGCGGATCCGGGCCGGCGGAAACAATACGGCCGGCACCGACATCCGTGGTGGGGAGGTGATCTTCGGGACCGGCGGGCTGGGAAATGGAATCAGTGGGCAGATGTGGAAGGTGGGTTTCTATGGCAACAGCACCCTGACCTGGGATGTGGGGAACACCGAAGACGTTACCGTGGGCTCCAGTGCCGGGGCATTTGTGGAAGACGGGGTGACAGCCACCCTGAACACCGGTGCCAATAACGTAACCTTGTCGAGTGCGTTCAGCGTGGGTTCTTCCCAGACCGGGGCGATTACGAAGAAAGGGAGTGGGACGCTGACGATCGGCGGGGCGAACAGTTATAAAGGGGACACCACCATTCTGGAGGGGACGTTGGCGACTTCGGGAACCAGCAAGATTTCCGATTCTTCGGCAGTGGTCCTGGGGAGCGGGACCACGTTCCGTCTTGGCGGAGATGAGTTTGTGCGTAAGTTGTCCGGTTCGGGAGACGTCCAGTTGCAGGGCAACTGGCTGGGGTTTGGCGATAGTTCGAACGAAACGTTGAGCGGGACCTTCTCTGGATCGGGGGGAAGGATTGCGAAATACGGTAGTGGTACGGTCACCTTGACGGGGAACAACACCTTTAACGGCGGGGTGGAATTTTACGCGGGAATTCTATCGGCCAGTTCGCTGGCGAATTTGGGCGGAACAACCGGCTATTTTGGATTGCACAGCGGAACCCTGCAGTACACTGGCACGGGAAGTGAGACGCGGACGGGAGCGATGTGGAATGATCAGGCGGGCAAGGATGCCTATATCGACATCACCAGTGCCACGGCCAACCTGACCCTGAACGCGACCAGTGGGACGAGAAACCAGAGCGTCAACAAGAACGGGGCGGGGACGTTGACCTTGAATGGTGGCGGTTGGACGGGCGGGTCGGCGGTGAATGTGAATGCCGGAAAACTGGTGACGACAGCGGCCAACATGCTCTCGGATGCCGCAACGGTGACGATTGCGAGCGGAAGCACGGTGGACTTGGGCGGGGCAGAGACGATCGGTGCTTTGGCCGGGGCGGGGAACATCAGTCTGGGATCGGGTCGGTTGACCACGGGCGGAAACAACGCGACCACGAGTTACAGTGGCATCATCACCACGACTGGTGGAATGACTAAGACTGGTTCCGGCAACTTCACCCTGACTAAGGGCCAGAACTACACCGGTTCAACCATCATTTCCAGCGGTTCCACCGCTTATGAAACGATGGGGACCCTTTCTCTTGCGAATACTTCCGGACCGGCTCTCTACGTAGGCACGACCGGGACGGTCAGCATCAACGGAGGAGGTATCCTTCATACCCGTGCGGCGAACCAGTTGGGGTCGAATGTCACGCTTCGATTCGATGTCGGGACCGGCAACGCCTTTTTTAATTTAATGGGCAACAACCAGACGATCGGAAACCTGGAGATCGGGGCGAATCCCTCCGAGGCGGTTATCCAGAACACGCAGAACGAGACCGGCTTCGGTAACTCCATTCTTACGGTCAACCAGACAACCGACGCGACCTACTCCGGCTACTTCCGAAACGGGACCTCGGGAACGATCGGACTGGTGAAGGAGGGTTCCGCCAACCTGACACTTACCGGTAATCGGATCAGCTACAGCGGCGGAACTACCGTGAATGCGGGGACGTTGACCTTGGGCGGAATGACGACCGATGGTTATGGGACGATCCGTGGGACGGTGACGGTGAACAGCGGGGCGACGCTGAACTATATCAACGCTTCAGGTGACAAGTATTCCGGTGCTCACTCCTTCGGATGGGATAACGGGATCTCGGTCAACACTCTTAACATCAACGGCGGAACGGTGGGAGGGGCGGACCTTTCGAATCATTTCTGGGGTGGCGGCACCTTCACGATGAACATGACCGGTGGAGAGCTGAAATTGGGCGGAGGTCAGAATCCGACCCAAACGTTGAACTTCAACGTGCTTTCCAGTAGTAGCCAGGCGAAGGTGTCCGCGGTCACGGCCAGCGGTTCCCTCGCGCTGGACGGAACGGCCACCTTTAACGTGGCGGACGGTTCGCAGGATGTGGATTTACTCGTTTCTTCGGCGCTATCCACACGCAACACCAGTGGCCGGGTGAATAAGACCGGCACCGGAACGATGCGAATGACGGGCACGGGCACCTATACCGTGGGAACCTGGGTGCAGGGTGGGGTTCTGGAAATTAACAACAGCAGTGCTTTGGGATCCGGGGCCCTCGCAGTCGAGGGCGGAACTTTGCGGTATCTGGGTTCGGGAACCGACACCAGCAGCCGGGTGTTCTGGCAGAATTATTCCGACGGCACTTTTGATATCGTGAATGCGTCAGCCAACCTGACTTTCAACAATACAACGGGCAATCAAGGTGTAAGCGGATCCAAGATCACTAAGGTGGGTGCGGGTCAGCTGACCTTGGGGAATGTGAATCTGGCGAGTGGAGCGGTTGTCTCGGCCGGGACGTTGCAACTGGGATCCAGCGCCGGGAACGGAAATGCCGGGGGCAATATTTCCGTGGCGAGCGGATCGACCTTGAAATATTACACTGCAAACACGGGTTGGATCCCGCTGGGCAACTCTATCTCCGGAGCGGGGAATCTGATTTTTGAAGGCAATGGAAACATGGGGGTTGGGGATTTTGGTATCAGTCAAAACAACAGCGGATTCAGCGGACCGACCTCCATCAACAGTGCCCGGGTTTGGTTGACCCATGGAAGCGGACTCGGCACCGGAACTGTGACAGTCGGAAGTGGGGCAGCGTTGGCGGTGGAGAACGTGACGTTTAACAACTCCATTTCCATCGCCGGCAATGGTTGGTGGGAAAGTTCAGGAAATCTGGGTGCGATCCGTTTCGCCGGCACCACCGGCAACGTGGCGGGACCGGTGACCATGACGGATAGCGCACGGGTTACCGTTTACGGTGGTTCAGAAATCGGGACGATTTCCGGAGTCATCTCCGGTTCTGGTAAAAACCTGTCGAAGTGGGGCTCAGGGAAACTGATTCTTTCCGGAGCGAACACTTACACCGGGTCGACAACCATCAGCGAGGGGAAGCTGACCTTGGGGGCGGCGGAGCGCTTGGCCGATGCCTCCAATCTTTCGGTGGCGGGTGGGGCGACCTTTGAGATGAGCAACTTCAACGAGACGCTGGGTTCGATCGACGGGGCGGGCACGATCAGCATGGGGAGTGGAAACCTGAAGAGCGTCACCGCGGCCAACAGCACCTTCAGCGGGTCGATGACGGGCACGGGCGGATTCACAAAAGAGGGAACAGGGGAATTGACCTTGAGTGGGAACAACACGACCACAGGGGCGACGGTGGTGAACGGCGGGAAGATCATCTTCTCGGGTTCGGGATCGATGTACAACAACGGGACTTCGACAGGATCCATCACGCTGAACAGCGGAACGACTCTGCGCTTTGACCGGCAAGACGTCTTTGGCGGAGCCGATGCGAGTAGTCCCGTTGTGATCACAATCAACCAGGGGGCGCTGGTGGAAAACGGCGCGTATTTCAATAACCTGAACAATCTGACGATGAATGGTGGAGAGTTGCGGGCGAATGGAGGATCAGCCAGTGGATGGCAGGCGTATGAGCTACGCGGAACGGTGACGGTGGGAGGGACGAGTGCATCGTCGATTACGGCCAACAGTTCGGTGAACTCGCTGAACAACATTCTATTGAGCCGCGCGGGGACGACGACCTTTGCGGTGGCGGATGTGACCGGGAGTACCGCTGCGGATTTAAATATTTCGGCCAAACTGGTGGATGCGAATGGTATTCAGGCCGGGTTGACTAAGACGGGTGCGGGAACGATGGCGCTGGCGAACAATAATAGTTACACCGGGGCCACCACGGTGAACGGGGGTGTTCTGCAGGCCGGGACGGTGAACGCCTTTGGATCCAATTCGGCGGTAACCCTGGCCAATACACCGGGAGTGGTGCTGGATCTCTTTGGGTTTAATCAGAGCATCGGTTCGCTCTCGGGTGGCGGGGCGAATGGTGGAAATGTCACCTTGGGATCGGCCACCCTGACTACGGGTGGGCTGAATACGGATACCACTTATTCGGGGGTGATTTCCGGAACGGGTGCCTTGGTAAAGAACGGGACGGGGAACCAGACGTTGAATGGGGCCAGCACTTATACGGGCGGAACGACGTTAAATGCTGGTGGATTGACGGTGGGGAATGCGCAGGCGTTGGGAACAGGGGCACTGACCTTTGCCGCGAACAGCACCACGCTGTACGCCGGAGCCTCGGTGACGTTGACGAACAACATCGTGCTGAACGCAAACGGAACGATCAACACGCCGACCTCCCTGACGCTGACGGAGAACGGCATCATTAGCGGGACCGGAAGCCTGACCAAGGCCGGAGCGGGCACGCTGGTGTTGGGTGGGCAGAACACATTCTCGGGAGGTACCCTCCTGAACGCCGGCACGCTTTCCTTTGGCAGCACGGACGCGTTGGGGTCGGGCTCGTTGACCTTTGTCTCGAACTCGGTCATCCAGGCTACAGCCAATCTGAACATCACCAACCGGATCGCAATCAACAGCGGTGTTACCGGAACGTTTGATTATGGGAACTACGCGATGACCAACTCCGGTGTGATCAGCGGGGCGGGAAGCTTTATCAAGTCAGGCAATGGTTCGCTGAGCCTGACGGCGACGAACACCTTCACGGGTTCGATGCAGATTAATTCCGGAACCGTGGATTTTGGCAGCACGGGAAGCGTGACGCCTTCCACGGTGTTTCTGGGTTATGCGACGAGCGACCGTGGTTTGATGAAGGTGCAGACCGGCAACACCCTAACGATCAGCAGCAGTACCGGGATGATCATCGGACAGGATGGATCGGGAGCGCTCTACCAGTCGGGCGGAACGATCAATGTGACGGGGGCGACAGGAGCGGAAAACTTTATGATCGGGCGGAATGCGGGCAGTTACGGCTACTACAATCTCTCCGGCGGCTCGGTCAGCCTCGCCGAGTTGGGGGTTGGTTCCTATGCAGGCGGCAACGGGATTATGGATGTCACCGGTGGGACGTTGACCACCACCCAGTACTTCTTGCCAGGTCGTTCGGACAGTGTGGCGAACCAGAAGGCCTCGGTGAATCTGTTGGGTGGCACAGTGAACGTGAACAACGCCCGTGGGGTTTGGATGAACGTCAGTGGTGGTGCCGGAAAGTACACCGTCATGAGCGTGGAGAATGGAGCTGCGCTGAATATCGGCTCCGGTGGCGGGATCGACATGAATTATGCGGGATCGGGTGGTTCAGTGTTGAACCTCAACGGGGGATTGACCAAGACCGCTTCGATCGGAGTCTCGAGTACGTCGGGTACGCAGTACCTAAACTTCAATGGTGGAACGGTGCAGGCCACGGCTGGTTCGAGCACTTTCTTTAATGGGATCGACCGGATCACGATCAATTCGGGCGGGGCGAAGATCGATTCGGGTGGGAACTCGATCGGGACGTCCTTGGCGTTGGAAGCGCCGACGGGCAAGGGGCTGGCGGGAATTTCGGTGACGGACGGGGGCGATGGCTATATCGGATCGCCCTTTGTGAATATTAGCGGCGGAGGCGGATCGGGGGCCACGGCGCGGGCGGTCGTGGATCCGGTAACGGGCAAAGTGACCAGCATCGTGGTTACCAATCCGGGCTCGGGCTACACCAGTGCGCCGACCATAACGCTGACCCAGGGAGGCTTTACGCGGCTGGCGACTCTGGGGACGGCGATATTGTCGGATAATATCTCCGGCGGACTGACCAAGCAGGGGGCCGGGACGCTGACGATTTCAGGTCAAAATACCTACACGGGTGAGACGACGGTGGAAGCGGGAACACTGCAATTTAACTCCGTGAGCGGAACCTATACCTATTCGGGCAGCACGGTGAACATAGGGAACGGTGCTACCGCACAGATCAGTGGCGACCGGTATGACTTCAACCAGAAGACCTTCCTGTTTGGCACGAACGGGAACGGCACTCTGCTGAATACCGCGGGCAACTTTGTAAACCGGGCGAATACTTTCCGGACCTCCGGCGGCGCCCGGAATCAGATTAATAATAGCGGTGCAGCATTCTTTAATTTCGACAGCGGCATTAATACCTTCGACGTGGTACGGGGAACAGATGCCAGCAGCGACTTAACAGTCAATGCCGTGATGGCGAACGCCGGGAGCGTCCTCAAGACCGGCAACGGTATCCTAACCCTGACGGCTCAGAATACCTACGTTGCCGGTACGACGGTCGATGCGGGAACCCTGGTGCTGAACGATAGTTGGAATTTTAGTCCGTCTTGGCCTGGGATCGGTGTGGTCCGAGGAAATCTGACCATCAACCAAGGTGCTACCGTGGCACTTAGGGGAACTGGGGCAGGTGCCTTGGGGTGGACGGCGGGCTCCCAAGTGACCAACTTGGTGATCAACGGAGGTTTGTTGGATGGTTACAACACCAATGTCGATGGGCGTCAGCTCATCTGGAATATCACGGGTGGGGTGAACTTGACGGGTGGGCAGATGCGGATGAATAACGGCGTCTCCTCCACCACAACATCCAATTATTGGGAGTGGGGAAATACGGCGGTGAACACTTTCGCCAGCGCAGACAGTTCGGAAATCTCCGGCCGCGTCAATATTCGCACCGACTCCTCTTCTACAATCAGTTTCAACGTGGCGGATGGTGCCGCGGCGAGCGATTTGATCGTTAGTGCGGCGATCACGCAGAGTGCGGCTGGGGGTGCGATCACCAAGAGTGGGGCGGGGGTGATGCTCCTCTCCGGCACGAACCTTTACACCGGCGCCACCACGGTCAACGGCGGTACGCTGCGTGCGGGATCGAATGCAGCCTTCGGATCGAACTCGGCGATGACCTTGGCCAACACGGTGGGGGCAATCTTGGATCTCGCTGGGTTTAATAATTCGATCGGTTCACTGGCCGGTGGTGGATCGGCTGGGGGGAATGTGACGATGGGTTCCGCCAATCTGACGGTGGGTGGGGACAATAGCTCGACGAGCTACTCGGGATCGATCTCGGGCACGGGCGGGTTGGTGAAGAACGGATCGGGCACGCAGACATTGACGACGGCGAACAGTTATACCGGCGGGACAACTTTGAATGCGGGCGGGCTGACGATCGGTCACGGATCGGCCTTGGGGACGGGCAATGTGAAGTTTGCCACGGCGGGGGCGAAGTTGAATGCAGGGGCGACGGTGACGCTGACGAACAATGTCGAGCTCAACGCCAACGGGACGATCAACACGCCCAACTCGTTTAATCTGACGGCGAGCGGGATCGTGAGTGGGACGGGGAGTCTGACGAAGGAAGGGACGGGGACGTTGACCCTGCTGGGAACTAACAGCTATTCGGGCGGAACGGTGATGACGTCTGGCACGGTGGCGTTGGGGAATGCCTCGGCGATGGGGACAGGGCCGGTCTCGGTGACGGGAACGTCGACCAACTTGGCGCTGGCGAGCATGACCTTGACGAACAACTATGCGATGAGCAGTGGCCGAACGGGGGTGATGGATTCCGGAGTGTACACGGTGACGATGGATGGGGTGATCTCGGGTCAGGGTAATTTTGGTAAGCAGGGAACGGGGATGGTGATTCTGACGAAGGATAATAGTTGGAGCGGCACCACGACGATTTCGTCTGGAACCGTGCAGATCGGCAACGGGGGATCAAGTGGCACGCTGGGTTCGGGAACGGGTGCGGTGGTGAATAATGGGACGCTGGTCTTTAACCGTTCCGGCACGAACGTGATCGCCAACACCATTAGCGGGACGGGCACGCTGATCCAGGAAGGGCCGGGCGAACTGCAGTTGACGGCGGTGAATACCTACACGAACACCATCGTAAACAATGGAAGCTTGCGTCTGACAGCGGGCGGGGTGGCCGGTGCGCTTCGGGGTACCCTGACGATCAATGAAAACGGTCTGGTGATCGCTGACGCTCACGACGCTCTAGGTTATTACGCGGGTGGCGTTTCTCAAAAGATCGACACCCTAAACATTTTCGGCGGGACCCTGCGGGATATTTACAATTCGGACAACCTGACGCTGGACGGAGTGGCGATCACGATGCGCGCGGGTCTGATCGAGACGGTGACGAGCAGTGCCCAGGGTCGGATCGACCTATATGCGGGTCAATCGGCGAGTACTTTCCGTTCCCTGGCCAGCAGCAACACGGCGGAGTGGCGCGGGAATCTGCGACTGCGGGAAAACCAAACGATGACGGTCTTTACTATCGAGGAAGGTGCTGCGGCGACCGACTTCTTGCTGAGTGCGAATGTTGTGAACATGGATTACTCCGGAAATCTCTCAGCAGGCAAGGGGGTCACTAAGGCCGGGGCCGGCTTGATGCAGATGTCCGGCAGCAATGCCTACTCCGGATCGACCATTGTGTCGGGTGGTATTCTTCAGGCGGGATCGACCACGGCCTTCGGAAATAAATCGGCGGTGACACTATCCAACGTGGCGGGGACGACGCTCGACCTGAACAACTTCAATGTGACGATTGGGGCCCTTTCCGGAGGTGGAACCATCGGCGGAAACGTGGTTCTGGGCTCCGGCAATCTGACGGTGGGGGCGGACGGTGGCACTGGTTCCTTCGGCGGGGTGATTTCTGGAACGGGAACGGTGACCAAGACTGGTGTTGGAAATGAGACCTTCACCGGGGCGAACACCTTTACAGGGGTATTCACTCAGAATGGTGGTGTAACCATTCTGGCCAACCCCAGCGGTCCGGCTCTCTTTAACGGGCAGGGCGGGGACATCGTGATCGGAAACAGCGGGAGCAGTGGAAGCTACAGCACCCTGCGGATGGGGGCGGCCAACCAACTGGGTACGAATGTGAACGTCACCTTTGGGGCCAATGCGACCTCTAGCTCCTATGGGACGCTGGATTTAATGGGATATAACCTCTCGATCGGAAATCTGAACATGAACGGGAATACGGCCCAGGCGCATATCCAGAACTCCCAATCACTTGGTTACTCCGGAAATTCGATCCTGACGGTCAATCAAACCACCAACGGGAGCTTCAATGGACTGATGCGTGACTATGCCGGCAGCGGCAGTGGAACGTTGGCGTTCGTGAAGAACGGTGCCGCAAACCTGACTCTTACCGGAGGGGGCATGAGCTACACCGGCGGGACCACCGTCAATGCGGGCACGTTGTTCCTGGGTGGGATGGTTACCGACGGGCAGGGAACGATCCGTGGGGTGGTGACGGTGAATAGTGGGGCAACGTTGAACTACACCAACGCCCCAGGTGACAGGTATGCAGGTGCACACTCCTTCGGGTGGACGACGGGACAGGCGGTCAATGTTCTGAACATTAACGGGGGGACGGTGGGCGGAGCGGACATTGCTAATCACTTCTACGGGAGCAACACCGGCGGGGCAGATGTCTTCACCCTGAATATGACGGGCGGAGAGTTGAAGCTGGGTGGGGGAGATAACCCCACCTCAACTATGAACATCAATGTGCTTTCTTCCAGTAATCAGGCAGTGATCAGCAAGGTCACGGCCAACTCGGCGCTGACGATCGACAGCAAGGCCACCTTTACCGTGGCGAACGGTTCGCAGGATGTGGATCTACTGGTTTCGGGTAACCTAAACCAGCGCAACAGCAATATTGGAAAAGTGGAAAAGCAGGGTGCGGGGACGATGTTGCTTTCGGGAAGCAACACTTACAGCGGCACCACGGTGGTGGGGGGTGGAGTGGTGCGGGCGGGATCGACGAATGCGTTGGGCAACAACTCTTCGGTCACCTTATCGAATCTAGCCGGTGTGACGCTGGATCTGAATGGTTTTAACAACCGGATCGGGGCGTTATCCGGTGGTGGTTCAACGGGTGGAAATATTACTTTGGGGAACGGGACGTTGACGGTGGGAGCGAACAACGAAACGGGTACCTACGGTGGGGTGATTTCTGGTAACGGAGGATTCGTCAAGGTTGGGCAAGGAAGGCAGACCCTCACCAGCGGTCAACTCTACAGCGGGGACACGGCGATCTATGGTGGGTATCTGAAACTCGCCGTGACGAATGGTCCGGCGCTCTATTCGGACGGAAGAGGCGGTACCGTAGTCCTGGGCAACGACCGGAGCGGACCCGCGGCCGGTATTGGAAACTTTACCTTCCTGGAGATGGGGGCGAAGAACCAGCTGGGAACGAACATTAATGTGGCCTTTAACGTGACGAACCGGTGGTCGTACATGGTGTTGATGGGGTACGATCAGGAGATCGGGAATTTGACGATGAGTGGGCCGAATCCGGACTGGGCGGTGATTGAGAACGGGGAAAATACTTCGGTGAGTGGGGTGGTTGCGACCAGCAGCACTCTGACGGTCAACCAGAGCTTGAACACGACCTACAACGGATACATGCGCGACGGTTGGGCGGGCGGGACGCTAGCCCTGACGAAGAAGGGAGCGGGAACGTTGACGATCGTGGCCACGAACGTGGATTACACGGGTGGAACGAAGGTGATGGAAGGAAGGTTGGCAGTGCAGGCGGGTTCTCTTGGCGGGAGCAGTTCCGCGAACCAGGTGTTTATCAATACGAACGCCGTGCTGGAGTATAATCTCACGAATGCACCGGGTTTCGGCAGCGGCGTGATCCAGAAAGGTGCGACGATCTCGGGTGCCGGGACGCTGGAAAAGACTGGGCAGGGAACGTTGATCTTCGGTGGTTCGGGACAGGTGAACATCGCGATGGACGCCGGCTCGTGGATCAACCTGAATGAGGGAGATATCAAAGCTCATAACTGCGTGCAGGCGAATTGGGAGAACAACAAGGCCTCTCTCTTTGTGAACACCAATTCGACGTTCTGGCAGGTGGAAGGGAATGTGACGGTGGGAGCCTTGGCGGGCGCCGGAAACATCAAACTGGGATACGACTGGCCCAACTTCAAGCCGGTGATGAAGATCGGTTACGGGGACGCGAGTTCCGAGTTCTCCGGGCAAATTTCTGAATACACGGCATCTGGCGCAAAGGGTATTCTCACCAAGATCGGGAAAGGTACGCAGACTTTCTCCGGGACGAACAATGTCATCAACGGCGACCTGACGGTCAACGACGGGATCATGAACTTTGGGACTACCGGAAAATTCACGGCCAACGCGCTGTGGGTGGGGAACTTGGCTGGTTCCCGCGGTCGGGTCGACGTGCAGACCGGCAACAAACTTACCACGCTGGCCAATACCGACCGCTATGGAGTGGTGTTGGGTGATAACGGTGGAGCTGGAGCGATGTACCAAAACGGTGGCGTGGTGGACATCAACGCATTGGCCAGCATCAACAACTTCATGATCGGAAAGAGTGCCGGAAGCTTCGGTCACTACGGCCTGGACAACGGCTACTTGGAGCTAACGGAGTTCGGTATCGGTTCCGGAAGCGGGGGCAACGGTGTATTGGAGGTGAGGGGCGGGACTATTAAGACCACCGATTACTTCCTCGTGAGCCGTGGTGACAGCGGAACGGGGCAAAATGGGTCGGTCAACCTCTTGGGCGGTGCCATCCAAGTGGACAACGGTGGTGCGAACACCGGGGCGGACTTGGCCTTCAACATCGGGTTTCCCGGTGGCTCCGGAAAGACCTCGGTGATGACAGTGGCCAATGATGCCCTGCTTTCTGTCAACAATCGGGGGATCAATCTGAACTATAACGGCGGCAACAGCACCGGCATCCTCAACCTTAACGGTGGCAACACCAAGACGGCCTACATCCGTTCCACGGACACGACTGGCAATCAGTTCCTTAACTTTAGCGGAGGCACGCTCACGGCGACGGCGGCCAACGCGAACTTCATCTCTGGGGTGGATCGGGTGACGATCAATCAGGGTGGGGCAAAGTTCGATACGGCTGGATTCAATGTGACGATTGGTCAGTCCATGCAAGCTCCCGCAGGGAAAGGTCTATCTTCCGTCGCGATCGCCAACGGTGGATCAGGTTATATTGCGCCTCCGATCGTGGAGATTAGTGGTGGAGGCGGAACGGGAGCCACAGGGTATGCGGAGATCGATCGGGTGACCGGAGCGGTGACCAACATCGTGATTTCCAATCCAGGGAACGGTTACACCACGCCTCCTACGGTGGTGTTGAAGCAAGGTGGATTTATCACCACGGCCACGGTGGGACTGGTTGGGCTGGCGGACAACGTATCGGGCGGGATCACAAAGCAGGGGAACGGAGAGTTGCTCCTGACCGCAGGCAACACCTACACGGGTGCGACGGTGGTGGAGAAGGGAACTCTCAAGGCTGGAGTCGCCAACAGTGCGTTCGGCATCACCTCGGCGATGGTTCTTTCCAATGTGGCGAATGTTTTGGTGGATCTAAACGGAAACAATCAGACGATCGGATCGTTGGCGGGCGGCGGAAGCACGGGCGGAACGGTGAGTCTCGGAGCCAACACCTTGACGATGGGGACCGACAACACGAGCACGAGCTATGCGGGCACGATCACGGGTTCGAACGGGCAGTTGATCAAGACCGGCACGGGCAATCAGACCTTGGCAGCGTCGAACAGTTATACGGCGACGACGACCGTCAACGGCGGTACGCTGACGCTGACAGCCAACAACGCGCTGGGCACGGTGGCGGGTGGGGTCACGGTGGCCAGCGGAGCTACGACCGACTTCAAGAATGTGACGTACAGCACGGCTGAGGCGATGGGGCTGAATGGGGGAACGATCGCCAACAGTTCCGCCACTAGTCTCTTTGCGGGGAATATTACCTTGGGAGCGAACAGCTTTGCGAATGTGACGGGAACGGCGTTGACGCTCTCGGGTGCGATCAGTGGCGCGTACGACCTGACGAAGACCGGGAGCGGGGCGCTGATCTTGACGGGCACGGGAGTTCAAACGGCGACGACGATTTCGCAGGGGACGTTGCAGTTGGGTGCGGCGGGAACCACCGGTTGGGTCAGCGGCAACGTGATCAACAACGCGGCGCTTGTGCTGGATCGGTCAAACGATGACACGCTGGGCGGGGTGGTTTCTGGCACGGGCACGTTGGAGAAGAAGGGGGCGAACACAGTGACCCTAACCGGAGCGAACAGTTATGGTGGTTTGACGACAATCACGGCCGGGACGTTGCAGGTGGGGAGTGGTGCTGGGGTGGGATCGCTCGGCACGGGGGATGTGGCGAACAGCGGGATGTTGACGTTTAACCGGACAGGATTGCTGAATTATGCTGGGAAGATCACGGGCACGGGCTCGCTGACCAAGTTGGCCGCCGGAACGGTGGTGTTGACTGGGGACAGCACGTTTTCGGGTGGAACGACCATCACCAGCGGCATCCTTCAGGTGGGTAACGGGGGAGCGACCGGAGCGATTGGGCAGGGTGCGATTACGGACAATGCGGCGCTGGTCTTCAAGCGGTCGGATGCGATCAGCTATACGGGAGCCATCACCGGGACCGGTTCGCTGACGCAGGATGGAGCTGGAATCTTGAGCCTCTCGGGCGCGAATGGATACACCGGGGCGACACTGGTTAATTCCGGCAAGCTGTTGACGGTGGGGGCGGATCGTTTGTCGGATGTAACGGCGGTGACGGTGGCGGGTGGGGCGACCTTCGGTCTGGGTGGAGACGAGAGGATTGGTTCTTTGGCCGGAGCTGGAGCGGTGCAGTTGGGTTCTTATCTGCTGACGGTTGGAGATGCGAGCACCACGAGTTTCACGGGCAATATGACTGGATTGGGCGGAATCACAAAGGTCGGTAGTGGGTTTATGACTCTATCCGGTGTTAATACATTTAAAGGAGACATGATTATATCTAACGGAACCGTTGTGTTGGATAATACCAAAGCTTTAGATCGGTCTGTCTTCGTTGAATTGGCGGCAGGAACTAAGCTAACCATTAATCAGAATATCGTATTAGGTGCGATCGATTCTTCTGGAAGTATCGATGGCACAGGGAAGTATGCCACTCAATATGAAGTGATTCGAACTGGTGATTATAATGCGACGCGCCAGGATTTCCTAGGCGATGCAGATTTCGCCGCATTCTCTACTGGTTTAATGAAAAGGGGCGCAGGAGAAGCGACTATTAGTGCCGCAAATACCTACACGGGCGACACAAAAGTTCAGGAAGGGACATTGAAGTTGGTGGGTGGTGGATCGTTTAACTCAGCAAGTTCCGTGATTCAGTCGGCTGGGACCGTTCTGGATCTTAATGGGAAAAGCCAAGAGTTTGCGGCTGTGAACGGGGTTGGAGGAACGATCAAGCTGGGGAGTGGAAATCTGGCGGTCGGTGGTGCGGTGAATTCGCAGTTTGACGGGGTGATCGAGGGGGCGGGCGGCTTCAACCAGAAGGGATCCGGAACGTCGACGCTGAATGGTCAGAGCACCTTCAGCGGTGCCACGGCGGTGGATGCGGGCAAGTTGGTGGTGAACGGGGCTCTCAACACCGCAGGGACGGTGACGGTAGCGGATGGCGCCAAGCTGGGCGGATCCGGCACGGTCGGAGCGATCGGTGGAGCGGGCCTGGTGGAAGCGGGGAACAGCCCAGGAATCTTGACGGCGACGCAGGTGATTCCGACGAGTGGTTTGGATTTCAACTTTGAGCTGTTCGGATTTAACCCGGTCTACAGCAGTCCGACCAACAGCGTGAACGACGTAGTGCGGTTGACCGGTCCGACCCCGTTCGGCAGTAGTCTGGCGGCAGCGAACGTGCTGGCGTTTTATATCGATCTTCCAGGCAGCTTTGTCTTTGGAAGCAACCAGGCGTTTGAGGGCGGGTTTTTTGCGGATCAAGGGGCCGGGCTGTTGGCGTCGGTGAAGGATGCGACGATGAACTACTTCATCAAGGATGCCTCGGGAGCAGTTTCCTATAACGGCAACACCTATGTGAGCTTTGCGGATTACGCTAAGAAGACGGCGGGTCAGTACGATGCGGCCTTTGTTTTGTCGACGATGGACAAATCGGGCACGGCGTTCAGCGGATCGACGGCAGCCAGTGGCGCGAAGGTGATGGGATTGACGATGGTTTCCACGATCACGATCACGCCGAATAGGAACTTGGTTTACAACGGGAGTACAAAGCCGGCCACGGCAACCTCGATCGACACTGGTGTAGTCGGATTCACCTACAGCTACGAAGGGGTGAATGGGACAGCTTATGGTCCGACCTCGACGGCTCCGCATGAGGCGGGGGATTACATGGTGACGGCCACGACGACGAACAGTGCAGACGTAAAGAAGAGCGAGAATTTCACCATCCAGAAGGCGACCGCCACGTTGGCGTGGTCGGCCCTATCGCCGATAACGTACGTGCACACCGGATTGCTAGCTGGTCAGTTGAATGCGACGGAAACGCACTCAATTGCCGGTACGATCACGTATAGCGACAGCGTGGTGGGGTCGCTCACGGCCGGAACGGTCCTGGAAGTGGGGAGTAATGCGTTGACGGCAAACTTCGCACCGACCGACGCCCGCAACTACACAACAGCTACCGCCAGCAACACTCTGGTGGTGAGCAAGGCCGATCCAGTGATTACCTGGGGAGCTTTGACGGCGATCACTTATCCGACTGCCTTAAGTGGAACCCAGTTAGGTGCGACCGAGGCGGGGTCGGTGGCGGGATCGATGAACTACAATCAGCCGATTGGAACGGTGTTGAATGCGGGAACGCAACCGTTGCAGTTGACCTTCTATCCGACCGACACGAGAAACTACAATTCAGCAACGGCGAACAACACCCTGGTGGTGAACAAGGCGGCGGCAGTGGTGACCGTGACCTCCGCCACGGAGACCTACAACGGAATGGCTAAGAGCGTGGCGACCTCCGTGAGTCCTGCCGGGCTTTCGATGGACGTGACCTACAACGGTGCTACTCAGGCTCCCACCAATCTTGGACCTTATGCGGTGGTGGCAACGGTGACCGACCCGAACTATGTGGGAACGGCGAACGGCACCCTCGACATCGTGTGGCCCGTCTCGTCGGCCAGCCCGACGATCACAATGACGCCTCCCGCCAACTTAGAATATGATGGAATTGCCAAGACATTTACAGCGAGTGCCAGCAATCCGTTGAACAACGGGACTCCTCAGCTCGGATCGCCGGCTAACTTTGTCTTCGAGTATACCGGAGCAGGCGGCACCACGTATGCAACCAGTTCGAACGCACCGACTGAAGCGGGTGATTATACGGTGAAGGTTTATCTGTATTCCGGTTCGTCGATCATCGAAACGGCCAGCTTCACCATCGCCAAGAAGTCTTTGACCATCGGATCGGTGGTGGCGGCGAACAAGGCGTACGACGGGTTGAACAGTGCCTCGATTTCCGGGGAAAGTTTGGTCGGCGTAGCGGGAGCGGATGCGGTGAGCCTGGTGAGAGGGTCTGGATTTAGTTCTACCTTTGCAGACGATAACGTGGGCACAGCTAAGGCCATCACGGTGACCGGCTTTGAGCTGAGCGGGGCGAAGGCGAGTAATTACATTTTGGCCGGTCAGCCGACCGGGTTGACAGCCGATATCTCCAAGAAGCTGCTAACAGCGACAGGGCTGTCGGTTTCGACTAAGACGTATGACCAGTCGAAGGCCGCAACTTTGATCGGAGGGGGATCGATCGTCTTATCCGGGGTGGTTGCGAAAGATATTGGTAATGTCTTGGCGGATACGGCTTCGATGGTGCCGGAGTTTGTTGATGCGAATGCAGGAGCAGGCAAGGCGGTGACGTTGACAGGCTTGGCTCTGACGGGTTCGCGTTCAGGGAACTACGAGCTCAATGCCGTGAGTGGTCTGACGGGAACGATTCAGCCAATATCGGTGACGATCAGTGGAATGACGGTGGCCGACAAGGTGTATGATACGAACCGAAACGCGATAGTTTCAGGCGGAACGGTTTCGGGAGTATTGAGTGGGGATTCGCTGCAGATCGACGTCAGCGGGGCGACGTTCCTCTTTAACAACAAGGATGTGGGGGCGGCCAAGGCGGTGGCTGCCTCGGGAGTGGTCTTGGGAGGATCCGAGGCCATCAATTACGCGCTTTCGGCTCAGCCGACCCTACCTGCGGCAAGTATCACGGCGGCGCCGTTGACGGTCACGGGATTGGCCATTGCGAACAAGATCTATGACGGTGGGACGACGGCTACCCGGACGGGGACGGCGGCGCTGAGCGGTTTGGTGGGCGGAGAAACTCTGGTGCTGGGTGGGACGGTGACGGCCAACTTTAATGACAAGAACATTGGGACAGGCAAGGCGGTGGTGGTGAGTGGATATACAGCCAGTGATTTGGGTGCATCCAAGGCCTCCAATTATGCCTTAAGTCAGCCGAGCGGACTGACGGCAGATGTTACGGTGAAGAGTCTGACGGTTACTGGGGCGGTGGCGGCCAACCGAGAGTATGATGGAACGGATTCGGTGCAGGTGACGGGCGGAACTTTGGTCGGCGTCATCGGGGTGGAGGATGTCCAACTTCGGACGAATGCAGCCTCCTTTGCGGATGCGGATGCCGGAACAGGCAAGATCGTGGCGAATACCGGATTTAGCCTCTCCGGACCTGATGCGGGCAACTACCAACTCACGTTGCCCACCCTCTCGGCCGATATCACGCAGAAGAACCTTTATGTGACAGGATTGGTGGCCGACAATAAAGTCTACGACCGGACGACGACCGCGACCTTGAGTGGGACGCCTGTGCTGAGTGGATTGGTGAGTGGAGAAACTCCAGGCTTCGGGACGTCCTACACGGCTAACTTCAGCACGAAGGCGGTTGGCACGGGCAAGCCTGTCACGGTCACTGGATATACGGTGGCGGATTCCGCTACCTTCAAAGGGTCGAATTATCAGTTAGTTCAGCCGAGTGGGTTGACCGCGGACATTACGCCATATCAACTTTCCTTGTCTGGTCTGGGCTCTCTAAGTAAGGCCTATGACGGAACCCGGACGATTGCGATCTCCGGCCATACGATGGGAGGAAAGCTCGGTGCGGATGATGTGAACCTCGCCGGAACGCCGAGCGGATTGTTTAACGATCCGGTGGTGGGAAATCCAAAAGCGTTGGCGGTAACGGGGTTGACACTGACGGGAGGTGATGCGGCGAATTACACACTGACGTCTGCGCTCAGTACTACTGGGGCGATTACGGCCAAGGCGTTGACGGTGGTAGGAATGTCGGCCCAGATCAAAACCTATGACGGCAGTGCGGGGGTCACTCTGATTGGCGGAACACTCGTGGGGGTTGAGGCGGGGGATACGGTGACTTTGGTGGGACCTGGAACGGGTACCTGTGCGGATGAAAATGTGGGCCTGAATAAGGTAGTGACGGTTACCGGATTGAGTTTGAGTGGGGCGGATGCTTCGAAGTACACCATGGTACAGCCCACGGATGTGAAGGCCCAGATTGATCCGGCTCCAGTGACGCTGACTGGGGTGGCGGCTACGACTCGGGCTTACAACGGTGCGGCAGACCGAAGTGTGGCGATTACTGGGGGAACCTTGAGCGGAGTATTGGCAGGGGATAATGCGGCAGTTTCCCTAAACCAGTCGGGCCTGAGTGCGCTTTACACGGATGGAAATGTGGGGACCGGCAAGGCGGTGGCGATCACGGGGTTGACCCTATCCGGGGCTAAAGCCGGCAACTATTCGTTGGCTCAACCCGCCTACGTGACGGGTGACATTACGCCCAAGACACTGGCTGTGGCCGGGGTGGCAGTGGCCAACAAGGTTTACAACAGCAGTGTGAACGCAACTCTCACGGGAACAGCCGCTCTTGGGGTAGGGGTTGTGGGGGCGGATAGCGTCAACGTGACCTTGGTGACGAGTTCGGCCACGGCAGTGTTTGCCGATGCACTGCCTGGTAGCGGAAAGCCGGTGACGGTGAGTGGTTACTATCTCTCGGGTTCGGCTCTAGCGAACTACAGCGTGCAGCAACCGTCCGGATTGACGGCCGATATCACGGGCGTGACTTTGACGATTTCTGGCGCGACGGCGGCAGACAAGAGCTACGACGGCAACGACGTTGCCACGGTAAGTGGCGGGGTACTGGTCGGGGTAGTTTCCGGGGATGCGGTGACTTTGAGTGGGTCGGCAACGGGCACGTTTAACAACCAGAGCGTGGGGACAGGCAAGGCAGTGGCCGTGACCGGTTATACTTTGAGCGGCTCGGATGCGGGTAAGTATAGCCTTAGTCAACCGAGCCTGACCGCCACTATTGCGGCCAAGCCCTTGACCGTTACTGGTCTGTCTGCTCTGGATAAGAGCTACGACCGATCAACTTCAGCCACCATGACGGGAACGGGTGTGTTGGTGGGTAAGGTGGGAGCTGAAGTGGTCAATCTTGATGCAAGCTCGGCAACAGCCTCTTTTGCGAATTTTACGGCGGCATCAGGTAAGATTGTAACCGGAAGCGGGTATGGCCTGAGCGGCACAGATGCCGGCAATTACAGGCTCGTCCAACCCACGGCCACCGCGACCATCAGCCGAAAGATGCTCACGTTGAGTGGTCTGAGTGCTGCCAACAAGACGTATAACCGGAATACTTCAGCCACTATCAGTGGGACAGGAACCTTGGTGGGGATTGAGCTGGGCGATACGGTGACTCTCGATTCAAGCGGGGCCTCGGCAGGTTTTGCCTCGGCCGCTGTGGGAACGGGCAAGATAGTGACCGGAGCTGGATATCTTTTGGCTGGAGCGGATGCCGGAAATTACGATCTAACTCAACCCACGTGGACGGCAGATATCAATGGAATCGTGCTAACGATCAGTGGGATCTCGGCGG
>CANIEM010000018.1 GCA_947466515.1 Verrucomicrobia subdivision 6 bacterium
ACCTCAGCCCAACTCCAGTCTTATACCGATGAGCTCAAAGGCAAAAAACCCGCCGAACTCTTCACCGAACTTAATGATCTCTCGGAAAAAATGAAGGTTTCGGAATCGGAAAACAAAATCCTCAACTCCGCCAAAGAGAAACTCGACCTCGAACTAAAAAAACTCCGCACCGAAATAGAAATGACCAAACCTGGAAGCGCAAAATCCATCTCCCTATCTGGTAAAATCGTCGCAGTGAACCCCACTTGGAATTTCGTCATTCTCGACCTCGGCAAAAATGATCAACTCGTCGAGGGACTCACCATGGTTATCTATCGTGGAGAAAAAATGATTGGGAAAATTAAAACAGTCACCGTCGACGCCCAAACTTCTGTTGCCGATGTCCTCCCTGGCACTCCAGCCAGCGCCCTCGAAGTCGGGGATCAAGTCGTCTACTAAGGGTCCCATGAAACACGGCGTTCTTGCCCTTTTCTCCCTCGCATCCCTCTTACTGCTTTCCGCCTGTGCCTCCAGCACCAGCGGTAAAAACGCGGACGGAACCCCTAAGGACGAACAAAGCGTGAATTCCCTCCCTTGGAACAAGCCCGCCTCTTGGGAAGGGGGCTCAGGCATTCCTGGCGGCGGCGGAAAATAACTACCCCCCCATGCTCCTGCTTTAGGGAGCACTCCTTCTCGATCTAGATCTGATCGACTACCGCACCCGCATAATCTCGATTCATCCGCGCGATCATCTCAACTGATATCTCCTTCGGGCAGACCGCCTCGCAGGCATACTGATTCGAGCAGTTCCCAAAACCTTCCGCATCCATCGCGGCCACCATTTTCTGCACCCGCTGCTTTCTCTCCGTCTGCCCCTGCGGCAACAACCCTAAATGCGAGACCTTGGCTGCGACAAACAGCATCGCCGAACTATTCCGACAGGCCGCCACACAAGCCCCACAGCCGATGCAGTGCGCTGCATCAAATGCCTTTTCCGCTATCCCCTTGCCAATAGGAATCGCATTGGCATCGGGCGCTTGTCCTGTGCCCACCGAAACAAATCCGCCCGACTGAATGATTCGATCAAACGCTGACCGATCGGCCACCAAATCCTTGATCACAGGAAAAGCCTTCGCCCGCCACGGTTCCACCGTCAAAGTTTGCCCATCCCGAAACGAACGCAAATAAACTTGGCAAGTCGTCGCCCCCGCATTCGGCCCATGAGGTTCTCCATTAATCGCCATGGCACACGATCCGCAGATTCCCTCTCGGCAATCATGCTCAAAGGCGATCGGTTCTTGTCCCTCCTTCGTCAACCGGTCATTGACCACATCCAGCATCTCTAAAAACGACATGTTCGGAGTTAATCCGTCCGCTTCGTAAGTAACAAAACTCCCCTCGCTTTGCCGACTCTGTTGGCGCCAGACGCGAAGATGTAGCTTCATTTGTAACTCCTTGTCGCCAACGCCAGCTCCTCAAAGCTCAACGGCTCTGTATGCCGAACTTCCGACTTCCCCTCGCCTTTAAATTCCCAAGCGGAAACGTAAGAGTGCTCCGCATCCTTGCGCGCACACTCCCCGTCCGACGTCTGATGCTCTTCCCGAAAATGACACCCACACGATTCCTCCCGCTCCAGCGCATCGCGACACATCAACTCGCCCAACTCAAGAAAATCGGCTACTCGCCCCGCTTTTTCTAAGGACTGATTTAGATCGGCTCCCGAGCCCGGAACCTTCACATCTTTCCAAAACTCCTCTCGCAACCCACCCAAAATAGCCAAACCCTCCTCCAATCCCTTTTTTGTCCGACTCATCCCGCACGTATCCCAAAGAGTTTTTCCTAGTTTTCGATGAAACTCACTCACCGGTTTACGCCCATTTACCCCCAGCAATTTCTTCGTCCGCGCCTGAGTCGCGCCCATCGCTTCTTGGAAGGCTGGTCCATCCGTCTTCTCGCCCCGCGGCTTCTGCTGGGAAAGATAATCCCCAATCGTATAGGGCAAAACAAAGTACCCGTCCGCCAATCCCTGCATCAAGGCACTGGCCCCTAACCGATTGGCACCGTGATCAGAAAAGTTCGCTTCGCCCAAAACAAATAGCCCAGGGATATTGCTCATCAAATGGTAGTCCACCCACAACCCGCCCATCGTGTAATGCACCGCAGGGAAAATCCGCATCGGTGATTCATACGCACTCTCCCCTGTGATCTCATGGTACATCGCAAAAAGATTCGCATACCGCTCTCGCACCGTGGCCTCGCCCAATCGCCCGATCGCTTCGGAGAAATCCAGATAAACTCCTAATCCCGTGGGACCCACCCCGCGCCCTTCGTCACAGACCCGCTTGGCTGCTCGCGAAGCAATGTCCCGCGGCGCGAGATTCCCATAGCTCGGATACATCCTCTCCAAAAAATAGTCCCGCTCCCCCTCGGGAATCTGGACCGCCGCCCTTTGCTCACCCTTGGCCTTCGGCACCCAGCAACGACCATCGTTGCGCAGCGATTCCGACATCAAAGTCAGCTTGGACTGATACTCCCCCGTCACCGGAATGCAGGTCGGATGAATCTGAGTGAAACAAGGATTAGAAAAAAGCGCTCCGCGCCGATGCGCCCGCCACGTCGCCGTCACATTCGAGCCCCGCGCATAGGTCGAGAGGTAATAGGCATTGCCATATCCCCCCGTGCAAAGCAGGACCGCATCTGCCGCATGGGTCTTTAACTCCCCCGTGACCAGATGACGCGTAACAATTCCTTTGGCCTGCCCCTCCTCCACCACCAGATCCAACATCTCATGGCGTGGCATCATCGTGACCTTGCCTAATCCGATCTGGCGACTCAGCGCCTGATAAGCTCCCAAAAGGAGCTGCTGGCCCGTTGCCCCCCGTGCATAAAAAGTGCGCGAGACCTGCGCCCCGCCGAACGACCGATTGGCCAGCATCCCGCCATACTCTCGAGCAAACGGCACCCCCTGAGCGACGCACTGATCAATAATATTTACACTCACCTCAGCTAACCGATGGACGTTCGCTTCCCGCGAACGGAAATCTCCGCCCTTGATTGTGTCTTGAAACAGCCTGCGTACCGAATCCCCGTCATTCTGATAGTTCTTGGCCGCATTGATCCCACCCTGCGCCGCAATCGAATGAGCCCGTCGCGGACTATCTTGGAAACAGAAAGATTTCACCTGATAACCCAACTCCGCCAAACTGGCCGCCGCCGAGGCCCCCGCCAACCCCGTCCCCACCACAATCACTTCGTACTTCCTCTTATTCGCAGGACTAACCAATCGAACATTCGCCTTAAAGCGCGTCCACTTCTCCGCTAATGGCCCCGCAGGAATTCGGGCGTCGAGCTTCACAATTTAAGAACTCCCAAGAGAACTGCCACCGGAATAGAACTAAATCCCAAAAAAAGCACCGTCGCCAATATCCAAGAACCCATCTCGATGAACTGCGCCGAATTCCGATCTCGCAATCCAAAGGTTTGCCAGACACTGGCCGCCCCGTGCCGCAAATGGGAAAAAAGCAGCGCCATCGCCACCACATAAAAGAGACTGATCCAAGGCTTAGAAAAGCCTGTCACCACCATCCGATAAACATCGGGCATCGTCACCCCACCCACCACCGTTTCCATGCTGGCATAAGAACGATCAACTACTTGGGCAGTAAAATGCAGAAGATGAAAAATTATAAATCCCAATAAAATAATCCCACTAATCACCATCGTCACGCTGGTCAGAGTCACCTGTAAACGGGATTTTCTCCCTGCCACCGCATACCCCACAGGCTTGGCTATCCGATTTTCCCTAGCCAAAGAAATTGTCCCCCAAATATGCAGAGCGGCTGTCGCCAATAAGCCCAATCGAAAAGACCACAGCACCAACGGATATGATTTCAGCAAATGGGCGTAGCCATTAATCTTGTCGGGCGTGCCAGCGAACATCTGCAAGTTCCCTGTCATATGCACCACTACAAAACCGATCATCAGTACCCCCGTCACCGCCACGATCCACTTTCTCCCAATCGAGGATTGGATCATTCGTAGTATTTCTTTATTCATGAGGAAGTCATCGGTTTGCAGAGAGGGCGCTAAGAACAAAATGCTCTCAAGCGCCTCGACTGTCAAAATCCCTCCGCTCCTATAAGAAAAAAGTGTCTCAAAACCAAGACGCTCTAATGTCACCCAAAGTCCTTACCTAGGGGGCCCCATCCTGCCCCACCGCCAGGACGGCTCCAGCCAAGACCAAAGAACCCAAAATCAAAGTTCCCCCTCGTACTGGGTTGGCCGAATTTGCCTCCAACGCTTCTTTCACATTCGAAAAATAGCGGGACGGTTTCACCCCCCAGCCAAGGGGATCCGAACCTCGCGCATCCTGCAGGGCTACCCCCCAAAGCTCCGTCCGAGCACGCCGGATTTGCGCCAACATCCGATCCGCCGGCTTATCTCGAAGACAACCAAAGATTACCCGCCCAGGCGCACCCCCGTAGACCTCTCTCCACGTTTGGCATGCGGCCCGCACCCCCTCCTCATTGTGGGCTCCATCTACTACGATCCTCGGATTTTTCTGCCAAAGGAAAAACCGTCCAGGCCATTGAGTCCGCGCCAATCCTTTGCCGATGATCCGATCAGGAAAGCCCAGGTACCGTGCCGCCGCTACCGCCAAGGCCAAGTTCTGCCTTTGGTGCGCACCCAGTAAAGGCAACCGATCGGCCGTCCTCGCCAAAGGAGGCACCACCTGCCAAGAACATCTCAACTGCTTCACTTTTGCCTTAAGAATTTTCTCCGCTTGGGGTGGCCAAGGTGCGGAAAAAACCGGCACTCCCCTCTTGAGAATACCCGCTTTCTCCGCCCCAATTCGTGCCCACCCCTCACCCAATATTTCCTCGTGATCCTTGCCCAACGAAGTCAAAAGACAAAGTTCAGGTCGCACGAGATTCGTCGCATCCAGCCTTCCGCCCAACCCCGTTTCCCACACCACGAAATCCACCTGACAATCGCGAAATATTTTTAGCGCCAATGCCGTTGTCGCTTCAAAGAATGTCGGACGATCCGCCCGCGGCATTCGCCGAATCCACCGTAGGATGGGCTTCAGATTCCGGTGCAGAATCTTCTGAGAAACGGGCCGACCCCCCACCTGGAACCGCTCCGCGTAATCTAGCAAATGAGGCGAGGTGTAGAGCCCAGGGAAAAAACCCGCCTCGCGCAAAATTGCGTCCAAGGCCGCCGCCGTCGAGCCCTTCCCATTCGTTCCCGCCAGATGAATGAAATTCAGTCCCCGCTCAGGATGGCCCAGAGCTCTCAGCAGAGCCTGCATCCGCCGGAGGCCTGGCTGAATCCCCGCAGCGCACTCCCTCTCCAGTTGAGCGACAGGATTAGGATGTTTCAGAGGTAGCCGAGGAGACGTGACAGCATCTCCTTCATTTGGGGTCGGGGGACAATCATGTCAATCAAGCCACGCTCGTGCAGAAATTCGGAGGTCTGAAACCCCTTAGGCAACTCCTGTTGGGTTGTCTCCCGGATGACTCGAGCCCCCGCAAATCCGATCATTGCTTTCGGTTCTGCTATAATAAAATCCCCCAAAGAAGCAAAGCTAGCCATGACTCCAGCCATCGTTGGATTCGTCAGAACAGAAAAGAAGGGCAATCCCGCCGCCCCAAGTCGGGCCAAAGCCCCGCTTGTTTTAGCCATCTGCATCAAACTAAACATTCCCTCATACATTCGCGCCCCCCCCGAAGCCGAAAAAACAATCACTGGCATCTTCTTTTCCAATCCTCGCTCAATCGTTCGCGTCACCTTCTCTCCCACTACCGCCCCCATGCTCCCCCCCAAGAAAGCAAACTCTAAGGCCGCCAAAGAGACCGCCCGCCCCCCAATCGTTCCCGTGCCTGAAACAATCGCATCCTTAAGCCCCGTTTTTTTTCGGTTCGTCTTCAGCTTACTGGTGTAGCTGGCCACTCCCTTGAACTGCAAAACATCGACCGCCTCCATCTTCGCGTCCAACTCGATAAATCGCCCACCATCACAAACGGAGACCAATCTCTCCCGTGCCCCAATCGGAAAGTGATGCCCACATTTCGGGCAAAGCTGCAGATTCTTTTTAAGCTCCTGCTGATAGACCACTTCCGCACACCCAGGGCATTTTGTCCACAAACCTCCCGGAATCCCCTTAGCTCGGGCTTTCGTCTCTTTCCGGGGTTCATATTTTCGTCGTTCAAATACAGCCATAAATTATTTCTCTATCCGCGGGCTACTGCCAGCGCAGCCACTTCCGCAGCTCCCGCTTTTTGCAGAACCTTGGCACATGCATCCGCCGTTGCCCCAGTCGTAAAGACATCATCACAGAGTAGCAATCGCTGTCCCCGAGGGTCAAACCCAGGTGCCAAGTCTAAGGCACCCCGTAAATTGCGTAGCCGCTCCGCCCTCTTTAAGCGTGCTTGAGAAAGCGTGGGTCGAACCCGCACCAAACCCTCCACTACGGGAATTTTGACCTGCGCTCCGAGCCAACGGGCGATCTCGTCACTCTGGTTAAACCCGCGAATTTTTCTCCTCTCCGTATGCAGAGGAACGGGTACCAACGCATCCCACGATTCCCCCGCGTAGTGCTGGCGAAACCCATCTCACATCCATCGACCCAGCCAAGGGCGCAATGCGTACTCCCGCCCATATTTAAAACGTAAAATTGTTTCGCGCACCACCCCCACCGCCCGATAAGACGCTCGTAATCGATCCAAAGACCAGTGGCGATCGAGACAATTCGCACAAAGAAATTCTCCAGGGGCGCTTCGCGAAAAAGGTTCCGCGCACCGCTCGCAGAAGGGCCGTACCAGCTGTGCCCAAGGCCGAGGGGGTCGGCCGATCGGAAAAATCAAACCTCGAACCGCTTCAATCCAGACGCGCAAGGATCGGACGCCCCCAAAGCGCCAGAGCAAAAACCAGCAGAACTAAAAACGGCAAGGGTCCCGCTTCTAAAGATGGGCCCCACCAACCCGCGGTCGCTTGCGGTACTTCTGGCCAGGCGACTTCCGCAATCTTCCATCCTGCGACCCATCCCGCATGTAAACCGATTGGCCCCGCGAGTGTTGCCTGCGCCCAGGCCATTCTTCCCAAAATCAATCCTGCCACAAAAAGCCCGCCCAACTTCCAGGGGTCCACCGCACCAGCCCAGAGCTCCAATCGGGTCCATGCCAAAAAGCCAGCATCCCAACCCAGCTCAACACCCGGCACCGGCCGCAGAAAATGCGCCCCCGCAAAGACCACCGCCCCCACCCCCACCAGCCACCCCACCCTCTGCCCCCCCATCGCCCTCCACCAAGCCAACCCCAATACCCCCCGAAAGAAAAATTCTTCCAAAACCGCCACCAAAATCCCCGCTCCTCCAGCCCCCAACCACACCCCCCACCCAGGCACCCCTCCCCACCTCCGTACCCCAAGCCCACTTTGCCCCAACGCCACCAACCCCAACATCCCCATCCCCAATCCCGCCCACAACCCCATCCGCAACCCCTGCCTCTTCCACCGCCCAACTTCCAGAAACCTTCTCGGATCCTGCCTCCAAAAAAACAGAAGCCCAGGAACCAAAGCCAACGCCACCCCCAACTGCACCCGCCCGAAAATCCTCGCAAACGGATAAACCCCCGGCGCCAACGTCTCCACCCCAGACCGCACCGCCGGCGCTAAAACCGCCGTCAACAGAACCCACAAACCAGCAAAACCAACTACACCTAAGATTCCACGCTTCATCCCCATATCTTGCGCCTCGACCTTGCCCAACCGCCACCCTTTTCCCTGTGCTCTCGGCGTTGCCCCGCACCCCCCTCTTCGCTTAGAATCTAATCTTCGATCTATGGCCGAAGCCCGACCCATCGCTACCCTCGAATTCGAAAAGCCCCTTGCCGATCTAGAATGTCGGCTGGAAGAACTGCGCAAAATTTCTGGGAAACAGAAAATCAGCGTAGAAGCGGAAATCTCCGCCTTATCCGAGAAACTTACCGCCGCCCGCCGTGAGATCTACGGCAACCTCACTCCCTGGCAACGTGTCCAAATCGTTCGCCACCCCCAACGCCCCTACCTCCTCGACTACCTCCGCCTCGCCGCGACCGACGTCGTCGAACTCGGCGGAGACCGCGCCTACGGCGATGATCGCGCCCTCATCGGCGGACTCGCCACCCTCGGCTCACACCGCGTCGTTTTTCTTGGCCACCAAAAAGGCCGCGACACCAAGGAAAACCTCTTACGTAACTTCGGTTGCGCCCACCCCGAAGGCTACCGCAAAGCCCTCCGCCTCATGCGCCTCGCCGATCGCTTCCAACTCCCCATTATCAGCTTCATCGATACCCCAGGCGCTTTTCCCGGCGTCCCCAGCGAAGAGCGACACATCGCCGAGGCCATCGCCGTTAATATCCGCGAAATGTTTACCTTCCGCGTTCCCATCGTCGCCGTTGTCATCGGCGAGGGCGGTAGCGGCGGCGCCCTAGGGATCGGCGTGGCCAATCGTGTTCTCATCCTGGAAAACGGCTACTATTCGGTCATCTCGCCCGAGGGTTGCGCCAGCATTCTTTGGAAAGACCGCGCTTTTGCCCCCCAAGCCGCCGAGGCTCTCCGCATATCCTCCATCGACCTCAAGGAACTCGGCCTCGTTGATGACATCGTGCCCGAACCCGAGGGAGGCGCCCACCGAGATTGGGAAACCACTGTGGCCAACACTCTGAAAAAAATAACCCAACACCTTACCGAACTCTCCCAGCTCTCCCCCACCCGCCTGCTCGAAACCCGCCAAGAACGCTACCGCTCCATCGGCTCCGTCACTGAAGCTTGAGCTCCACCCAAAAACTCCGCTTTACCCGTCCTCCCCAATCTTTCCTAATTCGTCACGTAACCGCGCCGCCTCTTCAAACTGCTCCTTGCCCACCGCCGAACTCAAATCCTCCTGCAACCGCTTCCGACTCGGCTTGCGAAATGACTTAGGAACTTTCCCCGCATGGCGCGTCCCTTTTTGGCAATCGTTGAGCACATCCTGCAGTAACCCCGAAAAAATAACGTAACACTCCCCGCAACCCAACCGCCCCGTTTTTCGAACGTCCTCGGAAGTAAATCCACAAGCGGAACACCGATTCGAAGCTAAAGGAGTCGGCGAAGGAATCAGCAAAGACTTGGCCGAGATCTCCTTAATCTCATTCTCCACCGCCGCCGCCGGATCCTCCTTCCCCTTGCTCACGGCCAACTTCGAAACCGCCCCCCACACATCAAAATCGACCAGATCCTTTTCCGAAAGCTGCGGAATACACTTCTCACATACGTGGACATCGATCGATTTCGAGTTTACTAATTTACTCAAATGACACGTCGCCTGATTGCCTGGACAGTAGGTGCACTCCATAACTGATATTTAACCGTGCCTACGCCTTTACGCAATCTCTCGCCCGCCGACCCTACCTGGCTCCCCCCAGCAACTTGGACCGACCTCGCCACCAGCGGAACCGATGCCTTCCTCGCCGCCCATGCCACCGACCTCCGCGTTGAGCGTTGGGGCGATGCTCTCCGACTCCTCTGCCCCACTCCCCCCGCCGAACCCCTCCGGCAAACGCTTTTTCATCCCCCCTCCCTCCCCCCATGGAAACCCGCGCGGATCCTTTTCCAAATCGAATCCAGCAAGACCGCCACCTTTCTCTTAGGCTCCAGCTATACTGGGGAAGCGCACGAACTCGGTCTCACTTACAACATCGACCTCACCCCAGGCATCTCCCCAGGCCTTTTCCCAGATCAACGAGAAAATCGCGCCCACCTCCGTACTCTCCGCCCTACCAAACTTCTCAATCTTTTCTCCCACACCTGCGCCTTCGGCCTCGTTGCCGCCTCCGTCGGTGCCGAAACCCTTAACATCGACGCCTCTTCCCGCAGTCTTGTCCGCGGTAAAGAAAATTATGCTCGGAACAATTTTCGCGGGCCCCAGCACCGCTTCTGGGCAGAAGACGTTCGCCGCGTCCTTCCTCGCCTTCTCCGGCGCAACGAAAAGTTCGATGCCATTATTCTCGATCCTCCCACCTTCGCTCACGGAGATCGCGGTAGTGCCTTCCGCATTGATCGAGAACTCGAACCTCTCCTCCTCTCCTGCCGCCAACTCCTCGCCCCTCAAGGCTCCCTTCTCCTCTCCATCAACCACGCCCACACCACTCCTCTTTCCTTGGCCTCCCAAGTTCGCCATCTCTTCGCCGAACAAAATACCCCCGTCCAAATCCAACCCGGTTTCCAACCCTCCGATACGCCCCCCGACCGCATGCCCGCCTCCCTCTGGCTCACCGCGGAGGATTGACACTTCGCCGATCCGATGGATTTTTAACTCTAAATGAATGGCATCCAATCCCTCGCCTCCGCTGCCCTTAACCTTTTCCGCGAGTTCGTCCCAGGAAACCCCGATGTCGCCCGTTTCTGGCTCGAAAACGGAGCCGCCACCCTCTCTTTCCTCGTTGTCCTCGGCTTGCTCCTGCGCTTTTTTGGTTCGGAAAACGCTCGCCCCGGCCTTCTTCTTCTTAGCGGAATCCTCGGCATCGCCCTCCTCGCGGCAGGTCCCTCCGCCATTGAGATTTATGCTTTGCCCAGCGTCTCCCCCAGCGCCCTGGCATCTGTCGATGCCGTCTCCCAATGGACCGCCAGCCGCATCGCCCAAAAGCCTTGGCCCGCTCGAACCACTCTCCTCACCGTAGGATTTATCCTCAGCCTTTTGTTCGTCGTCGTTCCCCTCACTCGCTTGACCTTTCGCGTACCCGGCTTCCTCGCGCTCCTTGCATGGCTAGCCGCCCTCGCTACCGCAGGAACTGTTGCCGCCATCGTCCATAAAAACTTTCCCTCCGCCCCACCCCCCACCACTGCCCCACTCACCCCAAAGTCGTAGCCCCCCTACTCTCCCAGCGCTTTCTCCAATTGCTCGCGCGTTTCCTGAAACATCGCTGCACTCGTTCCCCTCGGCGCCAAAACCCGTGGCCCCACCACCAGCCGGCAAATCGCCCCAGGTTGCGGAATCTGAAACCGATCCCAAGATGGCAACTCCCACTTCCGACTCATATGAGTCGTCGCCGGAATAATCGAAATCCCACTCGCCGCCGCCACCGCCAACACCCCATCCTGCACCTGACCCCTTGGCCCCCTCGGCCCATCGGGAGTAATCACAACATCGCGCCCGTTTTTTAAGCTCAACTCACGTACCAGCTCCCTCACCGCCGCCGCCCCGCCCTTGGAACTCGATCCTCTCGCCGTCTCCAACCCAAACCGACTCGCGACCCTCGAAATAAATTCTCCATCTCGACTCCGACTAATCAAAACCAGACATCTTCGCCCCACACAAAACCGCTCGTAAATGTAGGACATCATCAGAATCCGATTATGCCAAAAAACAAAAATCCTCGGCTTACCTGACTTTTCCTGCAAAAGACCCTGCGGATCCTCCAGCCGAAACCGCAAAGTACACGCCAAAACCCGAATAAAAAGGGCCACCACCCCTGGACTGTTCTCAGCTAAGAACTTCTTCATGCGAACGGCCTCCGATTCCACCAACGGGTAATCGAACGCCAAGGCGTTTCTAAAATCAACTCCCGTAAGAGCTCCTCCGTCGTCGAGGCTCGTGGCTCCTCCACTCGACGAAGCGCCACCATCGCAGGGAAAAGAATCAAGGTGAAGGATCCATAGAGCAGGACAAACCCATTAATCTGAATCTCCGTCCCCAAGTGCCAGCGAGACATCGTATCTGTCAGAAGACCCCAGCCTAACGGGGCCAACCCCGCAACCAAACTGGCCACCACACTAAAGAGAGCGAAGAAATGACTCCGACCCATCGCCGGCACCGTCGCCATCAACAAACGCATGTGAGCACTGTTGTAAAAGGCTAATCCCACCCCAGCCGTCGCTTGCTGAAAGAGGATTACCCCCCAGCTGAAAGGCAAAAGATGCGCCGCCACCGCGCCCCAGCCCAACCAGTGAACTCCCAAAGTCATCGCCGCCAAGACTAGAACAGGTCGACTTCCCACCCGATCCAACATTCTCCCCGCTCGCAAGGACGCCAAAACAAAAACCGACCCCCAGATGAGATGCAAAATCATAAACTTCGAATCGGTACAGCCGAGCTGATCCCTCGCAAAAGGAATAAAGATCAAGCCCCCTCCCGCCAACGCCAGCATCATGATTCCGTGGAATGTTATCAATCGCAGAAAAGGACGATGGTTCATCATCGCTCGCCAAGGCACCGGCTCGGCTCCCTCCTTACGTGCCGAAGGGGTCGGTGCATCGGGAATCTTTTTCAAATAAAATAGCGAAAGTCCTGCCAGAACTAAACTCACCCCAAAAAGAATTCCAAAGGACTGCGGGCGATCCGTATGGTGCAAAAACCAAGCAGTCAGCCCCACCGTAACCAATAGGGCTGCCTGCGATGCCGCCTGATCAAAAGTCAGAAATCGTCCTCGGACCGACTCGGGAACAATCGCACTGATCCACGGAAGATATCCACTCAAAGAAATCCCCCGCGCGATGTTGAAAAGAAACAAAAGAAAGAGCACCAGAATCTGTCGGGTTGCTTCATCCAGCGCTAAAGGGAGCCCCACCACCAAAGCCACTCCACCGATCATCACACTGCGACTAGTCCAGCCCCGGAGCACAAAAGTTCGATAGCCCACCTGCTCCACAAAACGAGCCGCTGGTATTTGAAAGATGTTCATTAATGCCCCCAAAGAGGCCACCACTCCCAGCACCGTGGCCGACGCACCTAGTTTTTTGAAATAAAGCATCATGGGCAAGCCCATGATCAGATAAAACGAACTCGTGTTAAAAACTTGAAAGAGAAAAGCGTTTAGCAACGGCCCACGAGCCAGTCCGACACTCCCATCCTTCAAGCGGAAGTCTCCCGCGGGCGGAGCAGCGGGAAAAAGATTACCTCGCGAATTGAATCCGCTCCCGACAACAGCATCGCCAACCGATCTACCCCCAGTCCAAGCCCACCCGCTGGCGGCATCCCATGCTCCAATGCTTCCAAAAATTCCGTGTCGACTTTTTGGGTATGCTCCCCCACCTGATGTCGAAACCGTTCCGCCTGCACTAAAGGATCATTCATTTCTGAGTAGCCTGGCGAGATCTCCTGCCTTCCCATAATCAGTTCATACACATCCACCACCGTCGGATCTTCCCGATTTAATCGAGCCAACGGAACAAGCTCCGCGGGTAAATGGGTTATGAAAACAGGATTCAGCGCTTGGGCCTCCACTTTTTTCTCATAAACCTTCTGGGTAATTTCCAGCGCAGCCAACCCAGGCTCCATCTCCAAACCCAGTTCCAACGCTCTTTTTTCCATTCCCTCCCTAGTGAGGGCGAACCAGTCCGCTCCCGCTACTTCCGCCACCGCATCCCGATACTTCTTTCGTGGCCATGGAGGAGAAAGATCCAGCTCACTCCCATCGCTCTGCATAATTTTCAACCCACCAATTAGCTCTTGAGCCGCCCCCCGAATCATCTCTTCCACCAACGTGGCCATTCCCAGGTAATCCGAATAAGCCCAGTAAGCCTCCAGCATGGTAAACTCAGGATTATGCTTTCTCGAAATTCCTTCATTGCGGAAATTTCGGTTGATTTCGAATACTTTCTCCATCCCGCCCACCAGAAGACGCTTCAGGTAAAGCTCCGGAGCAATCCGCAAAAATAAATCCATCCCCATCGCGTGGTGCCGCGTGGAAAAAGGCTCTGCCGCCGCCCCGCCCGCCACTGTCTGCATCATCGGCGTCTCCACCTCCGTAAAATCCTTGCCTTGTAGAAATTCCCGCATGTAGCGAACCAGGCGTATTCGTAAATCCAGCGCCTTTCGCGAATTCTCATTCGAGATCAGATCCAGATGCCGATGCCGATGCCGTGTTTCCGTATCGACTAATCCGTGCCACTTATCAGGAAGCGGAGCCAGCGCTTTCGTCAATAAAGTCAGGCTCTCCACTCGCACCGAAGGTTCCCCAGTTTTCGTCAGAAAGAGAGTTCCCTCCACGCCCAGGATATCCCCCAAATCGAGAAGATTAAAAATCGCCAACTCTTTTTCTGGTAAGGCAGGTTTCTGCACATAAATCTGCAATCGCCCCGCCCGATCTTGCAAATGGAGAAACTGGCTCTTTCCCATATCGCGATGAGAAACCATCCGCCCCGCCAATCGCACCCTCCGACCCTCCTCCCAACGCGCCCGAATCTCCGCCGTACTCTCCGTTCCAGGGAAAGGACCCCCAAAAGGATCCACCCCAAGCTCACGCAATTGCGCCAACTTCTGCCGGCGAACCGCCATCAAGCTACTTACATCTTCACTCATCGATTCTCTGTTCTAACCGATTTCGCCACCCCTTGAAAGACTTCCATGAACGGGTTGGGCGTAAAACTAATTGCCCAGCAATTCTTTGCATGGGCCCTTCTGCCGAAGGAAAATCCTCAGATCACCAGCTCAGGATATGCCTTCTGCACCACCTCTTGCAAAATCGCTCGCGTCTGCTCCCCAGAATCCATTTGCAACAATCGATCCGCCAAAATCTTGCACTCCTCATAATTTAAACTCTGCACCGCTTTCTTAACTCGCGAGATCGCCACCGAACCCATGCTCATCTCATCGACTCCCAACCCTAACAAAATCGGTGTCATCACTACATCCCCCGCCATCTCCCCACACACTCCTACCCAAATTCCGTTCCGATGCGCCGCTTCCACCACCCGCTGAATCAAAATCAAGACCGCGGGATGAGTCGGTTGATACAACGCCGCCACCCGCTCGTTCGTCCGGTCCGCCGCTAAGGTGTATTGCGTCAAATCATTGGTCCCAATACTCAGGAACTGCACCATCGGCGCCAAACGATCCACAATCAGTGCCGCTGAAGGCACCTCAATCATCGCCCCCGCCTCCACCTCCGCCGCCGCAGGAATATCCGCGGCCTTCAACTCCTCCCGCGCCTCGCCGAGCAAGGCCAACGCCGCCGCCAACTCCTCCCGCGTGGCAATCATCGGAAACATCACCCGTACCTTGCCCCCAGGATTCGAACGACAAATTGCCCGCAGCTGCACTTTAAAAACATCAGGCCGCTCCAAACAGTACCGAATCGCACGCCATCCCAGAAAAGGATTCGCCTCAGCATCAAAACCTTGATGCGTCGGTAACTTGTCTCCACCGATATCCAAGGTCCGAATAATCGCCGCATGCGGACGCGCGGCTTCCATCACTTGGGTGTAAATATTCGTCTGCTCTTCTTCTCCAGGATACTGCACCCGATTCAGAAAAAGAAACTCAGTGCGGTACAACCCAATCCCCTCCGCCCCACTTGCAGCAATCAACGGAAGATCTTCCGGTAACTCCACATTCGCCGAAAGCACCAACCGACGCCCATCCTTGGTTGTCGCTGGAGTTTCCCGCAGCGCATCCAAACTCTGCTCCACCGCATGTCGTCGTTTCCCAATCTGACCATACTCATATCGAGTCTGAGGAGAGGGGTGAATAATCAAGATTCCCGCGTACCCGTCCAGGATCACTGGAGCACCCGATTCGCAACGATCCAAAACGTGGTGCAACCCAACCACCGCTGGAATGTTGAGAGATCGCGCCATGATCGCCGTATGCGAAGTCGTGCTGCCCACCTCTGTCGCAAAACCTAAAGCCATTTGCCGGTTCAGCATCGCCGTATCCGAAGGAGCCAGATCGTGGGCCAAAATAATGCTCGGCGTGTCCAGCGCGTAGAGGTCCGCCAACTTACGTCCCAGCAGGTTGTGCACCACCCGCCGCCCCACATCCAATATGTCAGCCGCCCTTTCCCGAAGGTAAGGATCTTCCATCTCCTTCATGCTTTGGGCATAGGTGTGAATTACATGCTGATAGACGTGCTCAACGCACACTTTACGGAGTTGGAGCTGGCGGCGCACCGCCGCCGCGATCGTACTGTCCGCTGCCACCAAAAGATGTGCCTCAAATATCTCCGTCTGCCCCTCCCCTAGGGATTTCGAGAGCTGCTCCTTGATTTTTTGAATTTGCTCCCGCGTCTTCAGCAGGGCTACCTCCAGCCTGTGCATCTCCCCATCTAACTGTTCCTCCCCGATCGGAGTCGCAGGTATGCGCACCTCTTCATGACTGAAAATAACCAATTGCCCCGTTACCACCCCAGGGGAAGCCGCAATCCCTGGAAGGCGGAGCTCCGTCGTCGGCTCAGGAAAATTACTAGTGTCCTTCACGATGAAGGACTATCTCCTTTCCGACTACTCCTCGTCGAACTTTCTTTCCACTAATTCTAAAAGAGATTTTAAGGCCTCAGACGACCCCGCACCTTGCGCGCGTATTCGAATCTTTGAACCCATCCCCGCCGCCAGCATCATCAGCCCCATAATACTTTTACCATTGATCGTCTCCCCATCCTTTTCCACATGAATATCACAGCGATGCCGATTCGCTTCCCGAACAAACATGGCCGCAGGGCGCGCATGCAGGCCCAGACGATTTTGAATAACCGCTTCTTGGGTCGATCCCTCCCCAGCGCTTGCAGGCGTGGCCATTTTTAGCCGTCCTTCAACTTGAGCCGCGACATCAGCTTCTCATTAAATTGCAACGCCGAGAATTGCCCCATCGTCTTCATCTTTTGATCCAAGGCCGCAACTTGAACCAATCCCGCCAGGTCCCGACCTGGCCGAATCGGAATCCTGATATGCGGAACTTTTAGACCCAAGATTTCATAGAATTGCTGATCCAAACCCGTTCGCTCGATTTCCTCAATCTTATCCCACTCCACCAAACTCACCACCAAATCGAGCCTCTTCTCTGTCCGAACTGCCTTCCCCCCAAAGATCGCCGCCACATTAATAATCCCAATCCCCCTCACCTCCATAAAAGTCCGCGTAACTTCCGCGGAAGTCGCCATGAGCTCTCGGCCCTCAATCAGCCGGAGACGTGTGATGTCATCCGCCACCAGTGAGTACCCACGTTCAATCAACCCCAAAGCACACTCACTCTTACCAATACCGCTGTCCCCTCGAATCAATACTCCAACCCCCATGATATCTACCATGCTTCCGTGCTCACTCGTCACTGGGGCAAAGTCTTCCTCCAAGCAGAGAGTGATCAAATTGACCAAACGTGGAGTCGGTATCGACGAAATAAAGACGGGAATCTTCAAAGCCTGCGCCTCCTTCAGGATCACCCCAGGGGGCCGATTATCACGACTAAAGACAATGCACGGAATCTTCCGTTTCAGAATCGCTCGGATCCTCTCCAACTTCATCGGCGCATCCAATGAAGCGAAATAACATACTTCACTCTTTCCAATTAACTGGACCCTCCGAAAGGCAAAGTATTTCGTAAACCCAGTTAAGGCCATCCCCAAACGATTCACCGCCCCTTCGCGTATCAAACGCCCCATCCCCTCCTGCCCTGCGACCAGCTTTAACTGCAACCGCGCCGCATGCTCTGTGTAGAAATGCTCGACTGAAACCGTCAGGGGCTTGCGCATCACACTCATCTTTCTAATCGGCATAGCCGGTCGGGTGGGTTCGATGCCAGTCCCAAGCGTTCGTTAATATCTCCTCTAAACCCGAATAGCTCGGTTTCCATCCTAATTCCCTCTGAAGTTTGTGCGACGACGCCACCAAAGCAGGTGGATCCCCCGCCCGCGCGGGTTGGCCCCGCATCGGAATCTCCTTTTTTGTTACCTTGCGGGCCACCTCGATCACTTGCTTTACCGAATAGCCATTGCCCGTTCCCACATTAAAGTGCCCAGGCTTCTCTCTGCCTAACGCCAAAATATGGGCCGATGCCAAATCCTTCACGTGAATGTAATCACGAATGCAGGTTCCGTCTGGGGTGGCGTGATTTTCCCCAAAAACCTCTACTTCCTTCCTCTGCCCAAGCGCCGTCAGCAAAACATTGGGAATCAAATGAGTCTCCACTCGGTGATGTTCCCCTCTCTCCGCCGAAGCCCCCGAGGCATTAAAATAACGCAGACACGTTGGCAGAATCCCGTGAATCTGGGCATACCACGCCAGCACCTGCTCGAAAACTAGCTTGGAGTGGCCATAAGGATTAATCGGCTTCTGTGGCGTCTGCTCATCCATCGGCATTTTTTCGGGTAATCCGTAAGTCGCGCAGGTCGACGAAAAAATAATCTTTCGGCACCCCGCCGAAACCATCGCGTCCAAAAGATGAATCCCCCCCATCACGTTCACCCGATAGTACGAGGACGGATCCCGCATGCTTTCAGGGACCAACGCCTTCCCCGCAAAATGAATCACCGCCTCAGGTCGGTGTTCCTGCACCGCGCGTTGCAGAAGATCTCGATCCGCCAAATCCCCCTGGAGAAAAACCGCTTGCGGAGGCACCGCCGAACGATGCCCTTCGCTTAAGTTATCCCAAACCACCACTTCATGCCCCGCCCGGATCAGCTCCTCCCCGCAGACCGATCCGATGTAGCCTGCTCCGCCGGTGACGAGAACTTTCATTCCGAAAAAAAACGAAGCTACTCCTTCAGGTTCATTGCCAAGAGGAACTCGACATTACTCTTGGTTTTCTTCAGGCGCCCCAACAAAAGGTCCATCGCCTCGACCGGAGGCAAAGAAGACAAGGCACGCCGCAGAATATGGATTCGCGGCATCTCTTCCGCGTGATAAAGAAGCTCCTCTTTGCGCGTGCCTGATTTCGAAATGTTGATCGACGGATAAATCCGCTTATCCACTAAAGCACGATCGAGATGAATCTCCATATTTCCCGTGCCCTTAAACTCTTCAAAGATCACCTCATCCATCTTGCTTCCCGTATCCACCAAGGCCGTGGCAATAATCGTTAAACTGCCCCGCTCCTCCAAATTACGCGCCGCTCCAAAGAACCTCTTCGGCTTGTGTAACGCGTTCGCATCCACACCACCCGAAAGAATCTTTCCACTGTGCGGTTGCACCGTGTTGTAGGCTCGCGCCAAACGGGTGATGCTATCCAATAAAATCACCACATCCGTGCCCTGCTCCGCGAGTCGCTTGGCTCGCTCAATCACCATCTCCGCAATGTGCACATGCCGATCAGGTGGTTCATCAAAAGTCGAACTAATCACCTCCCCCTCTACCGAGCGGGCCATATCCGTAACCTCCTCAGGCCTTTCGTCGATCAAGAGCACAATCAAATGGGCCTTGGGATTGTTCGCGGTGATGGCGTTGGCCATCTTCTGCATCAGTACCGTTTTGCCGGTGCGCGGTGGCGCCACAATCAAGCCCCGCTGGCCAAAGCCAATCGGGCTAACCAAATCAAACGCCCGCATCGCGATGTCCTTCAGCTTTTCGTTCTCTAAAATCACTCGGCGATTTGGAAAGAGCGGAGTTAAATTATCAAAATGAATCGGCGGTACCCGCTTCGAAGCATCTTCCCCACTGATTGTCTCGACCATCGCTAAAGAGAAGTAGTGTTCTTTCTGTCGAGGAGAACGAATCTCCCCGCCCACTCGGTCCCCACGCCTCAATCCGTAACGCCGGATCAAAGCTGGATTCACATAAATATCCTCCCGAGTCGCCAGATAATTATTCGCCTGCAACCGCAAAAACCCGTACTGGTCAGGAAAGATTTCCAGAATGCCTTCGCCCGAAACCCGTCCATTCGCCTGTGCGTGCCGATGCAATATTTCAAAAATCAGTTCATACTTGAGCAAACCCCCTGGATTTTCTACTCCCACCTCAGTCGCTTTTTCAATCAAGGCAGGGAAAGCCATTTTTTGTAAATCATCCAAACGTAGCAGTGGCCCCGTCGGCCGCGGCTCTTCTGTCACAGCCTCAGGTCCTCCACCACCATCTTGGTTCCCCCCATCCGGGCCACGCCGATAATTGTTATAATCATTCCGCGCATACCCTCCCCCATACCCCCCACGACGATCCCTTCCTCCTCCCATCCTGCGGTTTTGTGCATAGCGCCTCGGTCCGTAATCATTACGCGGACCATAGTTTCCTTCACCTTGTCGGCCGGAATCTTGGTTTCCCTGATGTCCTTGATCTTGTCCTTCACCATTCATAAGTATCCCTCTCTCGCTCCACTCCCCGCGGAGTGCGCCGTCAACCCCGCACGGGGTTGGCTAGACGCTTCGCTTGGTCGCGCAGCAGTGCCAAACTTCCTTCATTCCACAAGACGTGATCGCAAGCTTGGGCTTTCTTTTCTACCGCCCACTGCTTACCCATCCAGAAGTCTATCGCCTCAGGCGCCAGACCCCGCTCGTACAATCGTTGCCGAGACACCGTAGCCCGACAACCCACTAGCACTTTTTCATCGAAGGATTCCTCCACCCCAACTTCGAAAAGCAAGGGGATGATCACCGCCACATTACGGCGGGGATGGAGGCGAAGGCTTTCGCCGACTTCCGACTTCCAAGTAGCACGAACCATTGGATGGATCAGGTGGTTGACAGTGGCGTAAACGGAAGAGTCCCGAATCATCGACGCGGCCAACAACCCGCGGTCCAAATCTTTCGAGGAAGATAAGATCGAATCCCCCAGCGCGTCAACCAGTTTTCTATACCCCTCCGCTCCACGCTCATAAAGGCGATGGACCAACCCATCACTCTCAATCACCCACCATCCCTCTTCCTCCAGCATCTTGCCCAAGGTGGACTTACCCGCCGCCATCGTCCCCGTCACCCCCACCACCCTCCCTTGGCGAAGCTTGGCTCGGTCCGATTCTCCGTTTACCTTGTGGGGTCTCATAAATGGCGGCCGTAGTTCAGCTGGTAGAACTCCAGATTGTGATTCTGGCTGTCGCGGGTTCGAATCCCGTCGGTCGCCCCTCTCTTTTCACCGGAGGCTTTAGCCTCTCGTCCCATTCTCGTAAAGTCGGCCCCATTCGCCTATCCGGCACATTAATCTCATACCAGTCCAAAAGCTCCTTCGCCCGCCCACGCATATCCCGCCATCGTCCCACCGCCGCATCCGCCTCCTTCATCGCCGCTTCCCTCTCTAGCCGATCTTCCTCTTTATCTCCCGCCTTCACCGCCTGACGATAGCGGAAAATCGCAGGGCGGAGAAAAGGATCCGCCGTCGCCTCCAATTTTAGTAACTCCATTTCTAATCCCTCCATTGGCCGATTTTTCCCTACTGTGGCCTTCGCCACCTGTGCCGCAAGTTCTCGAAGTTTTTTTACCGTCTCCTCCGGACTCTGCGGTTCAGCACTGCTTCTGCGTTCAGGCTCCGCCAAACTCCTCCGCCAAGCCCCGTCCTCCTCCTTCGTGTCCGACCAGAATTTTCCCGGACATCCCACCGCCACCCACTCTTCCAACCGCAACCGATGAGCACTAGAAACCGCTCGCACCACCAACCGCGAAGCCAAAAGTCGCCGCAGATCGCGCGTCAATCCATCCGCCGCCAACTCCCCCTGCTCAGGCCACAACTGTATCCGACTTAAACTTGCCTCATCCAATCGCGCCACTGCCGCCGACACCCGCCCCTCCATCGCCTCATCCCCCCCCATCGCCCGACCCGTGCATCCCTCCGCTACCCAACGAATCGAAGCCGACCCCTCCCGCTTCTGTGCCGCCGCCAAAATCCGCGCAGCGATCACCGTCGAAACCCAAGCCGCCGCAAAATCTTCTCCCTGCGGATCCGCCTTGATTCGACACTTTGTCCGCCCGTCCCACTCCAAAACTGGCGGCACCGGGCCTCCCGCTTCCAATTGACCCCGAATCTCCAGAGGGGAAAGTAACCGAGTTTTTGTCAGTTCATCAAAAAGATCCGAAGCCCCCGCCGATGCACTGGCCACTCGCACCGCCTCCACCCTGTCTTTCGCCTCAACTTGTAATCGCACACTCTTTCCCTCTGCTTTGCCCACCGCACCCTCCACCCTCCCCACTAAAAGGAATCCCACCAAAAAAACCAGCCCTCTCAGGATCACTTACTTTTCCCAGACTTACCCTCCCCAGACTTCGTTGCCCCACCCGCCGTCGTTCCACTCTCCGGAGCCTTCTTTTTCTCGCTACTTTTCTCACCACCCCCCGAAGCCTCCTTCGCCGCCTTCTTGTACCCCGCACTGCGATAGTCCGTGATATAAAATCCACTTCCTTTAAAAATAAAGCCCGCCCCCGTCCCCATCTGCTTCACAATCGCACCCTTTCCCCAGGCTTTCTTCGGACACTTCTCCTTCGGGCAGATTTTTAAATCGGCATCCTTCATCGAATGAAAAATATCTAAGTGCGCTTTACACTTTTTACAAACGTACTCGTAAGTCGGCATAAGCGTTTATCTTATCCTTTTTTTTCGCTTTTCCCAGCCTCAAAGCTTACGTCCGAATAAACAGCAAACACGCGTTCTGCCCCCCAAACCCAAAAGACGGCTTCAAAATAGCCTGCACCCCTTTTTTTCCTCCAACCTCCACCATCCGCACCAGACACTCTGGATCCGCCCGCCACTCCTTTCCTAAGGTCGAAGGCAAAAAATCTTCCGCGATCGATTGCACTGCCAAAACTGATTCCACCGCCCCACACGCCATCGACAAATGCCCGATCCTCCCTTTCGGTGCGATCACCCATGGGCTCCTCTTCCCAAACACCTCCCTCAACATCTTCGCCTCCGCCCGATCGTTCGCCACCGTCCCCGTCCCATGCGCCACTACCGCATCCACTTCCCCCGCCTCCAGCCCCGCATCCCGCAAACACGCAGCGACGCACGCCACCGCCTCCACCGCATCCTCCCTCGGGTCCGTCACCCTCCAAGCATCACAACCCACTGCCGCCCCGCGCACCTCAGCTAAAATATTGGCTCCCCGAGCCATTGCTTTGTCTCTCTCTTCTAAAACAAGAAAGCCCGCCCCTTCCCCCACCACAAATCCTGATCGCCCCAAACCAAAAGGCTGACAAGCCTCCTCCGGCTTTTCCCGAAATCCCCGCGCCAACGCCCCCAACCTGTCGTACCCCAACAATCCTCCGAGATGCACCCTTCCATCCGCCCCCCCCGTAACCATCTCATCGACCTCACCTTCACGAATCATCCAAAACGCCTCCGCAATCGCCTGAGTCGACGCCGCACACGCCGCCAAACTTTCCACTCTCTCTCCCTCCAGACCCACTTCCCTAGCCAAATTTTCTAATGAATCTTGTCCCTCCCACTTTTCCCCAGGCCCCGGCCAGCCAATTGCTCCGGCTAATCCCGCCCCACACCCTACCCCGCTCGATTTCATCGCCTCCTGCAAAGCCAATCTGGCCCAACGCAAACTTCTCCACTCCTCCCTTTTCTCCGACTTCTCTTCACCAATTTGTGCGGCCACCTGAACAGGCGACTTCTCCCACCCATTCCATTCCAGCGCGCGCACAGCCGATCGTCCTTCCACCACACCCTCCCAAAAAACCTTTGTCCCCACCCCGTACCCAGTGACCGCCCCTACTCCCGTAATAACCACACGCCGGCTCACTTTTTCTCCTTAATCATCTTCGCCAATCTCGCCGCCAACTCCATCAACGTCGGATCAGGCTCCGCAAAAAGAATTTTCTCGTCCAACGCCTTTCCCACCGCCTCTTCCAAGCGAAAGGTTAAATCAATGCGATCAATACTCTCCGCCCCCAAATCCGCCCCCAATCGCTGCCCCTCAAGTACACCGTCCTTTTTTCGCAAGGTCTCCGCCACCGCCTGCCTAACCAACTCTCCTAACTCCTCCACCATTTTCATTTTTTATTCTCCAACCCCCAAACTTCCGCCGCCGCCCCCTTCTCCGTAATACAAATCAACACCGCCCACTCAACCCCGCGCCTCCCCCAACGCTGAATTCGTCTCTCCACATCCTCCCTCACTCCCTTTTTCTCCCGCACAGTTTCCACAGGACCTCTTGCCCCAATCTCCACCGCCAACTGTGCCGCCGCCAAATTCGGCAATCTCTCCAAAAGCCATAAAGGAGATCTTTCTCGCCAACTCTCCGCCACATCTTTCGAACTCATCCCATCCAACCACTCCGGCCAACTTCCCCCCTCCACCACCCCAATCACCCCCACCCTCCTCCCCTCCAATTGTACCATCTGCCCCTCACCCCATGCCCTCAAACCCGCCCTCACCATCGCTGTCCCCTTCTCCCCTAACCACCTCCCCCCCTTGCCACCCACCCAAGGATCTCTACCCGCCTCCCCCATCCGCCACTCCGCACGTCTCAAAACCCCGAGCTTGCCCGCCCCCCCCAGAAGCGTATTCTTTTCCTCTCGTGTCTTACCTCCCAGAGCAATCTGGGGGACATGGGAAGAAACCCTCAACATAGTACTCCGATGATCTCGTGACCATCTTGCCAAGCAGTCAGATTCCTCTGTCCGCTTCTTTCAACTAAGAAAAAATCCATATGACCAATTTCGAAACTCTTTTGTCCCAGTCGATGCAAAACTTCAAGGAAGGTACCATCGTCAAAGGCCGCATCATCGAACGTCGCCCTCGCGAAGTCATGGTTGATATCGGTTACAAATCCGAGGGCGCCATCGACCTCGGCGAATTTAGCCCCGCGGATGATTTGGCCATCGGCCAAGAGATCGAAGTCCTTCTCGAACGTCTCGAAGACGAAGATGGTCAAGTCGTCCTCTCCCGCCAAAAAGCAGCCCATAAACAAAACTGGGACAAAATCGTTAAACTCAGTGAATCAGGTAAAACTGTTCAAGGCATCGTTCGCGATATCGTCAAAGGTGGTCTCATGCTCGATGTCGGCGTCGAAGCTTTCTTGCCCTCCTCCCAGATCGATATCAACCCGCCGAAAAATCTCCGCGAGTTCCTCGGCAAAACCCTCGAATGTCGCATCGTAAAACTCAACGAAGACCGCAAGAACGTCGTCCTCTCCCGCCGCGAACTCATCGAAGAGGAACGCAATGAGAAACGCGCCAAACTCCTCTCCCACCTCGACAAGGGAGCCAAAGTCAAAGGCCGCGTCAAAAATCTCACCGAATTCGGCGCCTTCGTCGACCTCGACGGTCTCGATGGCCTCCTCCACGTCACCGATATGACCTGGGGTCGCCTCGGTCACCCTTCCGAACTTTTGCAAACTAACCAGGAAATCGAAGTCATCGTTCTCGAGATCGATAAGGAACGCCTCCGTGTTTCCCTCGGCCTCAAACAGATGTCGGAAAATCCTTGGGACAAAATCGCCGAAAAGTATCCCGTCAATCTCAAGATTCGTGGCAAGGTCACCAGCCTCGTGCCCTACGGCGCCTTCGTTCAGCTCGAACCCGGCGTCGAGGGATTGGTTCACGTCTCCGAACTATCTTGGACTCGCCGCATCGCTCGTCCGAGCGATGTCATTCAAGACGGCCAAGAGATCGAAGCCATCGTCATCAGCGTCAGCAAGGAAGAGCAGAAACTCTCTCTCTCCGTCCGCCATCTCGAACCCAATCCATGGGAAGAAATCCACCTGCGCTACCCCGTCGGTCGCCCTGTCAAAGGGGTCGTCCGCAATACCACCGCCTATGGCGCTTTCGTCGAACTGGAGGAAGGCATCGATGGCATGATTCACGTTTCCGATATGTCGTGGACCCGCAAACCCACTCACGCCTCGGAAGTCGTCAAAAAAGGCGATACCGTCGACGCCCAAGTCCTCGGCATCGACAAAGCCAACCAACGAATCTCCCTCGGCCTCAAGCAACTCGCCGAAGATCCGTGGAAGTTGGTCGAAAGCCGCTTCAAGATCGGTCAGATGGTCAAAGGCACCGTCAGTAAAGTCGCCAGCTTCGGCGCCTTTATTCAACTCGAGGGAGACCTCGACGGCCTCGTTCACATCTCGCAGATATCCGAAGAGCGTATCGCCAAGGTCAAAGACGTCCTTAAGCCCGGCCAGGAGATTGAAGCCCGCGTCATTCGCTTAAATAAAGCGGAACGACGAATCGGCCTCTCCATCAAGGCCGCCGCCTACTCCGACGAAGCCTTTGAAAAAGAGCGCAACGTACTCGAGGATAACTCCAAATCGTCCGACTTCTTGGGCGGAATGGAAGCAGCCTTCGATAAAGCGGAAGAGGAATACCGTCCTGGCGAAAGCCAACCCAAAAGCTAAACGAGGAGGACCGTCGCCCCAAGCGACACCCTTCTCTCTCTAGCCATTCCTACTTTATGGCCTCCGACGATATCATCCTCGAAACCGAGGAAAAAATGGACAAGACCCTCCTCAAGGTGGAGGAGGATTTCCAAGGCGTTCGCACCGGCAAAGCCTCCGCCGCTCTCGTCGAAAACATTCGGGTGGAAGCCTATGGCTCCACCATGCGACTCAAAGAACTCGCAGGTATCACTGCCCCCGAACCGCGCCTCCTCGTCATTCAACCCTGGGACGCCGCTACCCTCGACCCCGTCCGTAAAGCTCTCGAAGAATCTCAACTGGGCATCACTCCTCAAGTTGATGGCAAAATCATCCGCCTTCCCATTCCTCAGCTCTCCGAAGAACGACGCCGGGACCTTATTAAACTCATCGGCAAAATGGCTGAAGACGGTCGAGTCGCCCTCCGCCACGAGCGGCGCCACGGTCTCGAAGGTCTCAAAAAAGAGCAGAAGGATGGCAAAATCACCGAGGACGAACTCTCCTCAGGTGAAAAAGAGATCCAGAAACTCACCGACCAGCACGTCGCCAAAATTGATCTCTTGGTCACCACCAAAGAGGCCGACCTCCTCAAAGTTTAACCCCACGCCACTTTGGTTGCTTTCTATACCACTCGATCCGAGTTGACCCTTAGGCCTAACTATCAGCTATGGTTCTGTCTGTGATCCGCAGCCTCGGGGAAAGATACCTACCTTGAATCCAATTATCGAACTGCGGGATGTTTCCAAGAGTTTTCCTCACCCCTCGCCCAAGCCAGGTCAGTCTCCCATCTTTCGAGCTCTCGACCATGTCAGCCTAGAAATTCAACCAGGCGAGTTTCTTACTCTCCTCGGGCCATCGGGTTGCGGAAAAACCACCGCCCTGCGCATGATCTCAGGCCTCGATACTCCCAGCGAAGGCCAAGTCTTTATCGACGGAACGGACGTCACCACTTTTCCCCCTTATCGCCGAGATGTGAATCAAGTCTTCCAAAGCTACGCCCTCTTCCCCCACCTCAACGTCGGCGATAATATCGAATTCGGCCTCACCATGCAAAAGGTCGAACCCGCCGAACGCAAACGCCGTATGCTCGAAGCCCTCGAACTCGTTTCCCTCCAAGACCTCGAAACCCGAAAACCCGACCAGCTCTCAGGCGGGCAACGCCAACGCGTAGCTCTCGCCCGCGCCCTCGTCTGCCGCCCCAAGGTCCTCCTCCTCGACGAACCCCTCTCCGCCCTCGATGCCAAGCTCCGCCAAAATATGCAAATCGAACTGAAAAATCTGCAAACAAAGCTCGGCATCACCTTCGTTTTTGTCACCCATGATCAAGAGGAAGCGCTCGTCATGTCCGATCGAATCGCCCTGATGAATAAAGGTAAAATCGAACAACTCGGCACCGTCGACGATCTCTACTATCACCCCAAAACCCACTTCGTTGCCGACTTCATCGGCCAAACCAATCTCTTTCCCTGTCAGATTTCCAATCGCAACCGCGACCACCTCACCGTAAAAATCGGGGCTCATCACGAACTCAAACTCCCACCACTCTCCATTTTGCCCGATACCCGCGAAGTTCTCCTCTCGATCAGACCAGAAAAAGTCCAAATCCAGCACAAGCCGTTTAAAGGAGAAAACTGCTATCCTGCGGTTGTCCTCGAAGAAATCTTTAAAGGACCCGCCGATGAACTAGTCATCGGCCTCGAGCCTTCTGCCCAAGGCGTTTACCCACTCCGGATTCATTCGCTTGTCCCCAATTTCGGAACCGACAAACAGATCATACATCGCGGGGACAAGGTCTTTGCTAAAATCCACCCCGAAGACATCGTCGTCGTCGAAGAAAAATCCTCCTAAGGCTGCCTCGGCGGCGGCACAAACGCCTTCAAATCCTCAGCCGTCTTCGGATTCACTAGCGCCAGTTTTGCTAAAACTTTTTCGTACTCCCGCGTCGACCCCTGAGTTTTCAGCGCTACCCCCAGGTTGGCCAACACCTCCTCCACTCCTGGTTTTAAAGCCAGTGCCTTCTCAAAACACTCCACCGCTTCCTTTAAATTCCCTTTTTGGTAAAGCGCTTTACCCAACCCATCAAGACTGTCCGCATCCTTGGGATCCATCGCCACCAACTTCCTTAAAGCACGAACCTCCCCTGACTCTTGCATTGCCTGTTGTTCCTCAGGGCTAATTACTGCGGCGGGTCGCCCCTTCCCCGCGCTCGAAGTCGTTCCCTCAACTGCTGGCGAAAACTCCATCAAACTCTTGGCTAACTTTGCATCCACCAAACTCAGCGTTTGCACCGTCTTCTCGTACTCGGTCATTTCCCCTTTTGTTTTCAGCGTAACCCCTAAATTCGCCAGCGTTTCGCCGGACTTTGGATTTATTTCTAAAGCCTTACGAAAAGCCTTCACCGCTTCATCATACTGCTTGGCTAGGTAGAGACTTTTACCCAGCCGATCCCATCCGTCCGCCTCCCCAGGTTTCAACGCCACCATCCTGCGCATCGCCTCAATCTCACCTTTGCTTTCTGCCGTTTGGGCAATCTTGCCGTCTTGCCCCATCATCATCAACCTCGCTTCTCGCCACTCTTTGCCCGTGTTCGCTACCTCCTCTCGTACCGGTTCACCAACAACCGGTTTCGAATCAGGGGTAATCGTCGGAAGCAAGACCACTGGTTCCTTAATCAGGGAGATCGCCACCGCCACCCCTAAAACAATTCCTACTAAGGTAAACATAACCATCTGAATTCTCACCCCCATCGTCAAACTTCGAAACCACTCGGCAATCCTGTTCTCCCTCGGATCATCCAATAACATAAGAAAAGTAATAGCTACATTTTTACTCAATCCAAGCAAAGCCTAAGAATTCCCTCCTCCAACGCACGTACTCGGTCCCCACCCGAAACCAACTCGATCTGCAGTTCATGCAGTCGATTTAAAGCCCGCCGCACCCCCGCTACAGGACGATGCGCACAAATACCCGTGACCTTGCCCAACCGCCATAGGTTCGCTTTCTCCCCTTTCGCATTTCTCGGTAAAATCGATTCCGCTGCCGGATCCAAAGTCGGTTGTCCGTATCCCCCAGGAGGCGGTAGTCGCAATAAACGTGCCTCCTGCAAAACTCTCCCTAACGCCGCCAGTCGCAGGCTCGAGGCCAGCAGAATGGCCAGAGCCACCTCACTCTCTCCCTGATCCAACAACCGTCGCAACCCCGCCCTAGCTGGTCCAATTTTTCCCGCCACCACCGCATCACACCAGTCCCACACCTCTAACTCTCGGCGTCCCGCCCCAATCTCCCTCACCGCCTGCTCCGTCACTTTTGTCTCTGGCTTCAAATACAGTCGTAGTTTTTCAATCTCTTTTTCTAAAGCCCTCCCATCCCAACCCACGATTTCCATGAGCAACTCCACCGCCCCAGGTCCCGCACTCAGCCCCGCCAACCGCAGACGCTCACCAATCTCATCCATCCACTCCCCTCGATCTCGCCCCCGCCTCAAATCGGGCGGATCAAAGACCTCCACCTGACCTAGCTTCTCAAACTGCCGAAAAAACGAACGTCGCTTATCTACCCCTGGAGCCGAAACCAGGATCTGCGCATCCCCCGCCGGAATCTTCAGAAGCAATTCGTGAAGCGAAGCCAGAGCATCCAGCACCGCCTCACTTTTCCCTGCAGGGTTGTCACCCAAAAATGTGCAGTCCGACAACCAAACCAGTTTCCTCCCCCCCAGAAACGGTAACGTTTCCAGCCCCTCTCTGGTTTTGCGGATGGCGTCTAACGCTCCCTCTACCGTTTCCACTCGCCCATCCACCCTCTCCGCGTTCATCGCATCTTCAGGCGCCCACTCCTTAAAAAGTTCCCTTCCTCGCCGCGATACCTCTGGCTCATCGCCTCCCCCCACCAAGATATGTTGCGGTTTGCCCTCTTTGCTAGCCGTTGCCATCGTAGAGGAATGGAACACCTCTGGGCCCCTTGGCGCAATCGCTATGTCACTGGAGAAGAAAAACCTGGTGAAGATCTTTTCCGCAAGATTGCCGACTCCTCCGACGACGCCGCCCACCATGTTCTCGCTCGCACCAAAGCCTCCTTTGCCGTCCTCAATCGCTACCCTTACAATCTCGGACACGTTCTCGTCTGCCCCTACCGTGAGGTAGACGATCTCTCCTCCCTCTCAGCCCAGGAATCAGCCGATCTCTGGACCCTCGTCAACCGTATCGTCGCCGCCTTGAAAACCACTCTGAAACCAGACGGCTTTAATCTCGGTATCAATCTAGGCACCGCCGCCGGCGCCGGCGTCCCTAAACATCTTCACGTCCACGTCGTCCCACGCTGGACCAACGACTCCAATTTTCTTACCACCATCGGCACCACCCGCATCCATCCTGGCGATCTTTCCACTGTTTACGCCACCCTCCTCCAGGCCCTCTCCTAGCCCCTCTCCAATTTCTGGGGTCAGAGGTTAAACCAACCACTCCAGTCACTTCTCTCTATTCGATTCAGCTTGGTCTCGCTAGGATTCAATCTGGATGGAACCCACCGCTCTCCTCTTCTCTGGCCAAGGCGCCCAACGCGTCGGCATGGGGACCGACCTTGCCGAGGCTTCTCCCGCCGCCCGAAAAATTCTCGAGCTGAATAACGAAATCCTTCCAGCCGACTTTCTCGCGGTTCTGCAAAATGGACCCGAAGAATCGCTTACCCGCACCTCCTACTGCCAACCCGCCCTCTACCTCCACGGCTTAGCCCTCTGGCAAATTCTCCACGAACGACGCCCCGATTTTAATCCCGCCGCTACCGCAGGCCTTTCCCTCGGTGAATTCACCGCCCACGCAGCCGCAGGGACCTTCTCCGCCAGCGAGGGCCTGCGCCTCGTCGCCCGCCGTGGCACACTCATGGAAGAAGCTTGCGCCCAAAATCAAGGGGCCATGCTCGCGCTCCTCGGTACCACCGAAGCCGTCGCCACCCAAATCGCCACCGCCTCAGGCTGGGAAGTCGCCAATCTAAACGGTGGCGGCCAAGTCGTCCTCGCAGGCCCAGCTACCAAACTCGCTCAAACCCAAGACGCCGCCAAAACCGCAGGCATCAAACGTTTCATTCCCCTCAAAGTCGCTGGGGCCTACCACTCCTCCCTCATGCAATCCGCCCGCACGGGCCTTGCCCTCGCCCTCCGCGACACAAAAATTCATGCCACCACCATTACTGTCTCCGCCAATTTTCTCGGACGCCCCGCCTCCTCCGAAGCCGAAATTCGTTCCAGCCTTCTCGATCAAGTCACCGGCACCGTCCGCTGGGAAACCTGCCTCCGCCAACTCGCCGAATCCGGAATCCGCCACTTCCTCGAACTCGGCCCAGGGGGCGTCCTCACCGCTCTCGCAAAAAAAACTCTCCCCGATCTTCCTTGCACCAGCGCCGGAACTCTGGCCGAACTAGAGAAAGTTATCCATGAGCTCCCCCGCTAACTCCCGCACCGCCCTCATCACTGGCGCCAGCCGTGGCCTCGGCCGCGCCATCGCCGAACGCCTCGCCCTAGAAGGATGGTCCGTCGCCCTCGTCGCCCGCCAAGTGGAGAAACTCAACGAAGTCCGCGACGCCATTGTCGCAGCTGGTGGCCACGCCTCCGTCCATCCTGCCGATATCTCCGATCCCTCCGCCGCTCTCCAAGTCATCACCGCCGTGGAAAAAGAGTCCGGCGGTCCACTCGCCGCCCTCATCAATAACGCCGGCATCACTAAAGATGGTCTCATCATGCGTATGACCGACGAAGATTGGTCCGCCGTAATCGATACCAACCTCACCGGCGCCTTCCGCTGGATCCGCGCCGCCTCCCGCGGAATGCTCAAAGCCCGCGCAGGCCGCATCGTCAATATCGGCTCCGTTGTCGGCCTCGTAGGTAACGCGGGGCAAACAAACTACGCCGCCGCCAAAGCAGGCCTCATCGGCCTCACCCAATCGGTAGCTCGAGAATTTGCTTCCCGTGGAATCACCTGCAACTGCGTCTGCCCAGGCTTTTTTGAAACCGATATGACCTCCATTTTAAGTGATGAACTTAAGTCTAAAGTACTTACCACCATACCTTTATCTCGTTTAGGTAACCCCAAGGAAATCGCAGGATTGGTCTCCTTCCTTTGCGGTCCAGATGCCGGTTATGTCACCGGACAGGCTTGGGCCATGGATGGAGGGATGACCATGTGAAAAAAACTATTTCCAATTCGTGCATTTTTTGATTGCCTAATTGCCTCCGAGAATCCTAACTGCGCTCCGCACAAACACAGGAGTACCCACATTATGAGCGAAAAAAACACCGATCAGAAAATTAAAGACATCATCGTTGAGCAACTCAGCGTCAACGCCGAGCAGGTCACCCCAGAGGCTAAGTTTATCGAAGACCTCGGGGCCGACTCCCTCGACATCGTCGAGCTCGTCATGGCTTTCGAGGAAGAGTTTGGCGTGGAAGTTCCTGACAGCGATGCCGAGAAACTTCTCAGCGTGGGCGATGTCGTAAAGTACATCGAGGACAAGCAGTCCAAATAACCCCGGCCGCCCTCCGCCACGAGCGGAGGTCCCCCTCGGCTGGGCGTTGAGCGCCCTTATTATGAGCACCCGCCGCGTCGTCGTCACCGGGCTGGGTGCCCTTACGCCCCTCGCCAACGATTTCCCCACCACCTGGTCACGCCTCCTCCAAGGAGCCAGTGGTATCGGTCCTGTCACCGCCTTCGACGCCACCGGCTACGACTGCCGTTTCGCAGGCGAAGTTCGTAACTTCGATCCCGTGAAAGCGTTCAAAAATCCCAAGGACGTTCGCCGCACCGATCGCTACACCCACCTCGCCATGGGCGCTGCCGCCGAAGCCTGGCGAGATGCAGGACTCGAAGGTGCTACCCTCGATGCCGATCGCGCCGGCGTCCTTGTCGGATCAGGCATCGGGGGTCTCAGCACCCTCGAGGAACAGCACACCATTCTGCGTGATCGTGGACCAAAAAAGGTCTCCCCTTTTATGATTCCCATGATGATCAATAATATTGCCGCCGGCCACATCTCCATGCACTTCGGACTGCGCGGACCCAACTTCGCCATCGTCTCCGCTTGCGCCACCGCCACCCACTCCATCGGCGAAGGCTGGCGCCTTATTCGCGAATCGGAGGCCGATCTCATCGTCGCAGGTGGAAGTGAAGCCGCTGTCGTTCCCCTCGGTATGAGCGGATTCGGGGCCATGAAAGCCCTCTCCACCCGTAACGAAGAACCCACCCGCGCCTCCCGCCCATTCGATAAAGGCCGCGACGGCTTTGTCCTCAGCGAGGGCGCGGGCGTCCTTATCCTCGAAGAACTCGAGCACGCTCGCCGCCGCCAAGCTCGCATCTACGGGGAAATCCTCGGCTACGGCGCCACTGCCGACGCTTACCATCTCACCTCCCCCGCCCCAGGGGGCGCTGGAGCCGCCCGCGCCATGGCCCTCTCCTTAAAACACGCCCGAATGAATCCCGACCAGATCGACTACATCAACGCCCACGGCACCTCCACCCCACAAGGCGACATCTGCGAAACCCAAGCCATCAAATCCGTTTTAGGAGCTCATGCCAAAAAAGTCGCAGTCAGCTCCACTAAATCCAGCCTCGGCCACCTTCTCGGTGCCGCCGGCGCTGTGGAAATGGCTATCTGCTTTAAAGCACTCGAAACCAACATCCTCCCCGCCACCATTAACCTCGAAGACCCTGACCCCGATTGCGACCTCGACTACATCCCCCAGAAACCGCGGGAGCAAAAGATCCAGACCGTCATGAATAATTCCTTCGGATTCGGAGGACACAACGCTTGCCTCATCGCCTCCCGTCTGGTTTGATTACCAGTTCTGTGAAAGCCGAAATCCATCCTACCTACGTCGACTGCACCATGACCTGCGCCTGCGGGGCTGTCTACCATGCCCGCTCCACCAAAGCCCAAGTCCGCTTGGGTATCTGCGCCTCCTGCCACCCCTTCTTCACTGGCACCCAGAAACTTGTCGATACCGCAGGTCGCGTGGAGAAATTCCGCCGCCGCTTCGACGCCGCCACCGCCGCACCCAAGGCCAAAAAGCGCGCCTAGGCGCCCGCGCGGATTCACCTGCCCGTAGCCCAACGGCACGGGTATGGTGCCGCCCTTTCCTTCGTGGAACCTTCCGCCCAACTCGCTCTTCTCGAAAACCGCCTCCAAGAACTGGATCGTGAAATGGCGGAGCCTGGCCTCTACCGCCAAGCCACCCGCGCCCGCGATCTCGCCCGAGAACATTCTCGCATTCGCACAGGCACCGAAGCCGCCCGCCGCCTCGTCTCCCTCCTCACCCGACGCCAGGAAAACGAAACCCTCCGCACCTCCACCACCGATCCCGAACTCCGCCAACTCGCCGTCGACGAAGACACCGAACTCGCCCGCGAAGAGGCCACCACCCGAGAAGCCGTCCTGCGCTCCATTCTTCCCCCCGATCCAGACGAACACCGCAATACCCTCGTCGAAATTCGTGCCGGAGCAGGAGGCACCGAAGCCGCCATCTTCGCTGGAGATCTCTTCCGAATGTACAGTCGCTACTCCGAGGTGCGGGGCTGGAAAATGGAAACCCTCTCCGCCAGCCCCTCCGAACTCGGTGGCCTTAAAGAAATTGTTTTCGAACTCAGCGGCCCCTCCGTCTTCGCCGCCATGCGCCAAGAAAGCGGCGTCCATCGAGTCCAACGCGTTCCCGCCACCGAAGCCCAAGGCCGCATCCATACCTCCACCGCCACCGTCGCCGTTCTGCCCGAAGCCGAAGAAGTGGAGTTCCACATTCGGCCCGACGAAGTCCGCGTCGAAGTCTGCCGCTCCGGCGGTCCAGGAGGGCAGGGTGTTAACACCACCGACTCTGCCGTCCAAGTCATGCATATCCCCACAGGCCTCATTGTCCGTTGCCAAGATAGTCGCTCCCAAATTAAAAATCGCGCCCACGCCATGAAAATTCTTTCCGCACGGCTCCTCGAGAAAAAACGGGCCGAAGAACAGGGTCGCGTCGACGCCACCCGTCGGGAACAGGTCGGCACAGGCGAACGTAACGAAAAGATCCGTACCTATAATTTCCCCCAAAATCGTCTTACCGACCATCGCATCGGCTTCACCTCCCACGATCTTACCCTCGTCATGGAGGGCAAACTCGAACCCCTTGTCGAAGCCCTCGCCGCCGACCACCTCAAACGCCAACTCAACGATCTTCGATCCTCCAATCTCAAACCCACACCATGAAACTCCTCGCCGTTCTCGAGGCCACCACCGGCCACTTTTCGCGCAACCTCCTCCCCTCCCCACGACTCCAAGCCGAACTCCTCCTCGCCCACGCCCTCAACCTACCCCGACTCGGTCTTTATCTGCAGTTCGAACGCGACCTCACCCCACCCGAACTCGAAACCTTGCGCACTCTCGTCCGCCGCCGCGCCGCTCGCGAACCCCTCCAGC
>CANIEM010000019.1 GCA_947466515.1 Verrucomicrobia subdivision 6 bacterium
CCCTCCGGGGAAGCAGGATGGTTCGTGCTCCCCGTGGCGGTATATCCGAAACGCAGAATGACCCACTGGCCGGCTGGCAAGGTGGTGGTAAGTTTTCCGGAGGGATTCATTTTGTCGGTGAGATTTAGGATCTGATCGCGCGCAATCCCAGAAAGGCTGGCTGGCTCTGGGCGAATCACGGGTTTAGTAGCCCAGTTGATTTTGGTTTCCACATCTTCCAGACGCCCAGTCGTTGCGGGAACTGCCAGAACGGCGATGTCGCGGTAGAAATCTAGCTTGGTCTCAGGCTTTGCGAGATCCATCGTGACCGATCCGCCCCCCGCGGTGGTCTCGGACCACACGATTTTCTTCATAGCGCGTTCTGGCGTGATCCATGGCCCGCCGCTACCTGACCAACCCGAGCTGTTCGCGATGTCGAGCTCTAGCCCAAGCTCGGCCGCGGTTTTGATCGCATACTGCACATGCTCGTGCCACGAATCCGATCCATAGCGGACAGGCCCTTTCGGTAAGTAAATCTCTACGTCGAGAATTTGAGCGCCGCCCATCCCTACCCGCTTCATGTCCTCAAGATCGGCGCGAATTCCCTCCTTGGTGACATTGCCATTGATCCAGTGCCACCAACCCAATGGCCGCGCAGCCAAAGGCGGTTTTTGGAATACTTGCTCCAGAGGAACAGGTTCTTCCCTCGCACCATCGGACGCACGAAGCAGACCGGCTTCTAATATCCAGAGAGAAATCAGGACTACATAGAACGAATTTCCACATAAGAAAAAAGCCATATTACCCTTTTTTCCGTCCCGCAGGCCTAATTGGTGCCCCAAAAAGCATTTGTCCAACCAATCGTAATAGCTTTGGTTAACACAACCGGCGCGACATGTCCGTCCGCATAAAGGATGTTACAATTGGATCCGTGGCGGGCGATCAAGGGACTAGAGTTAATGGAGCTACCAGCAGAAATGGCACTACCACCCCATGCCTCACCCATTAACGCGGCTAGACTTGGCTTTGGCACGGAAAGGAGTTTTCCGGTGTTGGTGTTCCCGGCGCGCATGTTCATCCCATAACTACGATAACATTTGTCTGGGGGATCCGTTTTTTTCATCCGTGGACATTCGTAAATTGTCCCCTCCATCTCCTTTGGAAAGATTCCTACCGCCGAGGCCTGATAATTGGTTGGAAAACTTCTGTTTGGATAAAGATAATCCTTCCACAATGCCAAATACCAAGCCCGACTATCAAAATATGGAAGGGTTCCATTGTTGTCTCTAGAATAGGCCTCGATGAGGTATCCCCACTGCTTCAAATTGGCAAGGCACACTCCATTTTGGGAAGCCTCACGGGCTTTCCCCAAGGCAGGAACCAGTAAACCCGCCAAAAGCCCTAGTATCACCACGACGACTAACAACTCGACCAAGGTAAAGGAAGAAGACCAGGACTTGGGATAAAGACTGCTTCTTGGATGGATGGCCGACCGAAAAATTTTGCCGTACCCTTGGGGTTCGCCAGATTTAAAACACCTATTTTTTGAAGCAAAAGTTGTCTGCGGAAACTGCATAAGTCTCTTTGAGAATGACCCCGCTTTCCATACCTGCAATCATTTTTTTCGTATTTTATCTTAGATTTCACGCCAGTGAGATCTATTCCATACCTTCCCGCTGGTTTTGGGTGGGCTCGCTCCTTCGTTGCTTCTTCCAGCTCAAATCCTGAACGACGCCATGACCCTACAGAATGCTGAAAGCGAGTTGGTAAGTTTAGATTTACACTTTGCGCAAAGAAATGTTCTGGATCTCAATCGCGCCCGCTCCCGTTTTGGCCTCGATAGAAATCCGTAGGCCGATCTTTCCTTTGGGGCGCATTAGATTCGCCCCATCCGTGGCGGCAACCACCGAAATGAGTTTACCCATTTCATCCAAAAGCTCTGCCGAAATATTGACTCCACCTGTTTTATCCTCATTGAAAATGATTTTTAGATCACGCCATTGCCCCGAGGACTCGATCTTACTGATCTGTCTGCTCAGATTATTTTTTCCAGGATCTTGCGCAGATATGGCCGTGGATTTTGAGAGCATCAAAACGGATCGATCTTGATTAATGGAAAGAAAAACAAGGTAGACTGGATCCCCCCCTTTTTCCGCCCCCAGCAACACCCCAAAGCTTCCCCCAGAAGTTGTGCGCAACCGGATCCGAATCTCCCCCCCAGTCACGAATACTTCTTGCCCTGGATGAAACCAAAAGAAACCTCCCCCTCCACGGAAAGCAAGGTTTCCACCCTCGCCATCCTTTTCTACAGAAACCGAGTCTGGCAGTTTACTACCCTTATCCGCTTGCAGATAATCGTAGGGGGTCTTTTTCGGATCAAACCGAAAGGCCTGGTCCGCCGGAATGGGATTGGCCCACAAACTCCCAACTATCCAGAAAAACATCACGAATCCTCTTTTTTTCATACTATTTACCCTACACCTCCAGTATACATTTTTGAACGGCTGTTTTTAAGTCGGAGAATCTTGTCCGAATGAGCTTGCTCCTTGGGAATCTTGAAATCAAGCCGCTGACACATTGCTCATGTCGGTGGAAGGAACTCCCTCAAGCTGAGAATATTCACCAAAAACCATTGGATCCCGCACTCCATTTAGGGGTGCGTGACCTTGATCCGAACGAAGATCCTGCCCAAGCCGGTGACCTGTACCTGCTTTTTCAGGAACCCGGCGGGCGTGGATCCTGTGCCTGCGCTAACGCCTTGAGGCGTCGTCCAGGTCAGCAAATCAATGCTGGTCTGGTAGGTTACAGTCAAAGCGGAGTCATCCTTTACATCGAAGGTGTAAGTTAGTTGATCCCCAATCATCACCGGAACAGCTGTAACGCCGTTGTTTTGAGGCATTCCGTTCGCCGAGTTGAACGCGTACCTCAGTCCAACTGTCACCCCGTCCACCTTCTCATCGAACGCAGTGTCGGTGGGCAGACTATTAATGGAGAGATAGAGAGCGTATGCAGATCCAACCACAACTGTCCGAGTCACCGTAGTTGCGATGTTACCCGCCGCATCGTCTGCATTGAAGGTTATCGTGTAGCTTGCTGGAACTAGTGTGTTCACCGTGCCCGTTCCGCTGATCGAGCGAGTCGCATCTTTATTGTCAGTCACCGTTGCCCCTTGATCGGTGTAAATAGCTCCATAGTCCACATTCACCGTACTTAACCCAACCAAGGTAATCACAGGTTTCGTCGTGTCCGGTGTTGTCGAACCTGCGATATAGACAAGAAGCGCCGTTCCGGTATTCGTCAGCACATAACTATTCGTCAGGCTACTCGCAAGCGAGGGCGATCCTGAAATGGAAGTAGCCGTGATCAGGGCAACCGGCTCAACCCCCGTCAACCCGTTGGTATTTTCAAAATCCAAAACACAGTTGGACGGAAAGGTTAAACTTCCTCCCACAGAGGAAGGAGTTGAGTTCGTGGTTCGCAGAATCAGGGTGGTCCCATTGGAAAAGGCGAGCGAACCAGATAAAGCCCCGTAGACAGCCAGCTTCCCCTCTTCGACCGAAGTAGAGTTCGTGTAGACATTCGTTGCAGTCAAAGTCAACTGCCCGGCCCCTGCCTTGGTCAACTTCCCGTCTCCGCTAATCGGCGCATTCCAAATATTGGTTGTGCCAGCGGCCACATCGAACGTGCCACCCCCGGCAAGCAGGGTCGTCGACTTGGTAAAACCAAGATTGGCCGTGTTTAGCAAGGTACCCCCGTCAAAAGTCAGTCCACCGTTGTTCGCATTGATCCGAGCACTCGAACTCACCGAAATTACCCCCCCCTTAATCACCGTTCCTCCAGTATACGTGTTGTTGGCGGCCAAAATCAGGACTCCATTTCCATCCTTGGTTAATCCACCCGTTCCACCAATGGCCGCACTGCCCCAACTGTTCGTCAGCCCCGCACCGATCCGAATCGTCCCACCCCCCGCGTTGAGTGTTGTGTTATTGGCGCTTGTTAAATCACTAAAGCTCGCCGTGGTTTCCAAGGTACCCCCATCGAAGGTAAGAAATCCGGTCCCAAAGTTTGCCTTGGAACTCACGGATAACACACCCCCGTTTAAAAACGTTCCTCCATTATAGCTGTTGGCCCCAGATAACACCGTGGTTCCCGTACCCGTCTTGGTCAGGGTTCTTCCAGTCCCGGCTAGCACCGCACTAATCGTGCCGCCTGTCACAGCATAACTGGATCCTGTCAAACCCGTCGAAGAACCGTTGATCAACGACCCGCCATTGACCGTGACTACCCCCACGGTGTCAGAGAAGGTCTTCATGTCAAAAGTCCCTCCGTTAATCGTCAACGCCCCCGTATCGCTCAAGCGACCAGAACCACCCAACGCCAAGGTTCCTGCATCGACTGTAGTTCCACCCGTGTAGGTATTGGCTCCACTCAAAGTCATTGTTCCATTGGAATTATTCTGGCGGACAGCCACTAATCCTGTGCCAGCGTCCCCATTCGCAATCACACCGGAGATTGTGACCCCGCCAGTGCCGCTTCCCCCGTGCTCAATGATTTTTACGTCTATGCCGCTGCCCCCCTTGGTGGCAGTGGCCAAAGTCAAACTGGAGGATTGGGAAATAACCAGGCTGTCATTAAGGACAATCGATTGCAGTGTTGATTCCAGAATGACCGTCGCGCTGCCGCTGATGACGTTAAGCTGGGCGTTGGCGTTGTTGTTGTCGAAGGTCAAGGACGATCCAGTGGCGCCACCTAGGGTGTACCCGTTGGTTGCTCCAATATTGAGCACCCCAATTGTGGTGGTTGCCGTGTTAGTAAGAACAATCTTTAATGGGGACCTAGTTTGATTCACGGTAATTGTCGCCGTAGATCCCGCCCCATCTGCAACGATCGAGTTAGACCAAGCTGAGGCTGTCCACCAACCCGCAGTGGTGCCAACTGCAATATTGGTCCAAGTTCCATCTGCTGCAGAGAGTTGGGAGTGTACCCCGAGAACAAAAAACAATGACAAGATGGCGCGACCTAAGAAAAATCTGGCTTGCAACTTGTAATCAAGCACATCGTCGTAGGTTATAAGTTTCATTTCCTTAACAAACCTTAACCGCAAACCCTCTTTTTACTAGGGGTTGAATTGCGGATCATTTATAGTGCATTTGCGACACGCCTAGTTTTGGGCTGCGAGCCCATATCCAGATAAGTGGAACTAATATTACTCGTATCTGTTCAGATTGATTTTTGTAAATTCGAATGACCTGCGTCTGCTCCTGACGGATCAGCTAGGCAAAGCAGCGGATCTCAAAAAGGGCGGCGGGCACGTTTGCCGATGGCCTTTCCATGCACAGCTTCAGTTCTCGTGTCTCAACAGGAGACGCCAATTCAAGACATACCCGCGATTGATGGTTTTCCCGAACTGAAGCAATGACCTTCCCTTGGTCATCCTTCCAATCAAAAGAGGAAAGACAAAAGGGTGTCACTCGCTCGGGGTGTCCCATCAGCACCGACTCCATCGGGTGATCAAAATCACCATCCAACACCATTTCAATCCGCCGAATCCGATGTTTCTTCGGCCAAATGAACCGTAACTCTGGCGCCGCATCGTCAAAATCCGCCACCCAGGCATTGGTCTGACCCGTGGGCCGACCGATTCCGTTGCGAATGTTTTCCACCGAAAACGCTTTCAGCGGAGGATCAATCGTCAGGGCAAGGTTCTTACCTCCCGGACGTCTTTCCGGAAGCCAGAAATCAAAACCATCGATGCCGATCCCCTTCGGCGGATCCTGCCGAGCGGATTTTGCCACCGCCCGGTTGAATTTTTGCCAGACAGAGAGGACCCCAGTCAGACGCTGTTCGCTCAAATGAACCGAAATGTCCGGGTTCGCCGTGAGGCAAACAAATCCATATCCAGTGTGGGGGATAGGGAGAGAAAATTGCAAAGCGACCGCCTGCTGTTGGCCAGGGGGAATCCTCATCTGTAGGGTTTCAACAAGGAGGTCTGGGGTGTGATTGTTCGGACGAAGACTGACCATTAGCCGGGCCTCCAGCATGGTCTCTTTCTTGGCATCCACACAAAAAGTCACCTTCGGCGGGGAACCCTTGGAAAGAGGGATCATCATCGCGCCGGAAACGTCGAGACTTCGGATCTCCCCGCCTTGGGGCAGTTCGTGCAAGGCGAGTTCACTGCTCGGCTCTAGGACAGCGGACTGCACCAGATCCTCTGGATCCTCCAGCCTCACTCCGGGAATAAATTGGCCGGTCCGTAAGAGGTTGCTCTGCAACTCCGGCATGGCCGTCTTCCCCAGTTCTTGGGGTGAGAGATTCTTTCGGACACAGAGTGCCGCTGCCATGCCTACCGCCTGCCCGCCGTGGGCGCAGGTGGCCATAACCCGGGTGGAGCCGAAGGCCACGTGAGAGGCACTGATGATCCTCCCAGCTAGAAAAAGATTTTTAATGTTTCGGCTGTAGAGACAGCGGTATGGAATTTCATAGACACCCTTAGAGTGCCACTGAGTACAGCCAGGAAGGGCACTAAAAACACCATCCGCTGGGTGCAGGTCGATGGCCCAGCCCCCAAAGGAGACAGAATCCGGATGGGATCTTTGTTCCACAATATCTTTTTGGGTCATCATGTAGTCCCCCTCAAAACGGCGGCTTTCCCGTTTTCCGGGAATCGTCCCCACCCATTCCAGCGTTAGGTTTTCCGCCTCGGGAAATTCTCCTGAGTTTTTAATGTGATTCCAAACCCCATAGACCACCCGCCATAGTTCCCATTTGATTTTTTCCGATTCGTGAATGGTATCCAACCTCCCCCCCCATTCGATCCACCAAAGGCGACAACCGATATCCTTGGCATTGAACTGCCGAAACCTCGGGATTTTACGAATATCCTGGAGAGCAAAACTCGGCGGAAAGTAACGAACGGGGCGACCTACATCTTTGGAGTAAAAATAGATCGAATGTCCCAACATCTCCAGGTTGGGCTGAGCTGGAGCAAACTCCTCCCCAAACTCATCCCGGCTTTCTGCACCGATTCGGAAGGCGGCTCCCGCTAAGAAACCCACCACCCCATCGCCAGAGGCGTCGCAAAACAGCGGTGCCGCCACCTCATACATCGTGGAGTTCTGGGAACAAAAAGCTCTGACCGACGCGATGCGATCGGGGCCATCCTTGCCCACCTCAAACACCGCCGTGTTGAGCAAAAGTCGGAGGTTCTTTTCCTCGGAAACTTTTTCTAGGAGAAGGGCATCGAGCAAAAGCGGGTTGCCCTCTGGATTCCGAAAAAGATTTTCCACGAGAATCTCGTCGATCAGTCCCCCTTCTCGCGCCCAGCGGTTGTTATTTCCCATATGACTTGTCGCCCCCAAGATCCAAAGACGCACTTCCCCCGAGGCGTTGCCACCCAACACGGGACGATCCTGCACCAGAGTCACCTGGATCCCCGCTCGGGCGGCCGTGACGGCAGCCCCCAGCCCGGCCAAGCCTCCTCCTACGACTACGAGGTCGCAGGAGATTTTTTCCGTTCGAAAAGTCCGGAAAGGAGCGGGGATTTCACGAATCATGGAGAACCTAACGATCCATCAGAAGGCAGGCCGATTCTCGACCCTCCTGCTTTTTTTTAATACGCCCCATAGAATCAGAGGGACCACGGTCAGATGGAGAAAAGCTGCGATCCAGAACCAAGCGGCATAGGATGAATAAATAAGCAGCTTGGCCACCAGATCGTTCATCAGGATGGCCCCGATGGAACTTCCGGCTGCGACCAATCCAAAAACCTTCCCTAAGGAACCTTCCGGTACAACATCGACCACGAGGGCAGTGATGTTGGCCAACCAAGCCAAATGGGCAAAGACCACCAGAGACGCAAAAATCAGGGATCCTGCCAAGGAGGGGGACAACGAAACCAGGGGTGAAAGAGGCATGAAGAGTGAGCATCCAGCGAGGATCCAAACTCTAACCTGCGCCGGAGATCTGCCCTTCCGAATCAGCCTGCCCGCAAGCCAACCCCCCGCTAAACTACCCAGACTGGCAGCTAAAAAGATCACCCAGATGATCTGCACCTCGATCTGTGTCAATCCGCGCTCTGAAACAAGATACTTTGGATACCAGTTCTGATAAAAATACCAAATGGGGTCAGAAAACATCCGCCCAAGCAGAAGGCACCAGACCACTGGTTGGCGTAGAGCCTCTCCCCATCCCCAGGAAAATTTATCTTCAGAAATAAGGGCCGAGCGATCCTGACCACCCTCCGCAAGCGCCCTCTTCTGCCAACGGCGGGTCTCGCCTTGTCGGTAGAAGAGCAACCAAGGCACAAGCCAAACGAAACCCAGCAACCCCGTTACGATAAAAATTAAACGCCAGTCCCAAATCTGAGCCAATCCAATAATAAACAGAGGCGCAAGGGTCATCCCAATCGGCGTTCCTGCCGTGTAGATCCCAATGGCTAATCCCCGTTCCTTCGGCGGGAACCACTCGGAAACCGTTTTGGGTGATGCCGTCCAGTTCCCTGCTTCACCCAACCCGAGCATAAATCGACAACCAGCCAAGGAGACGGCGGAACGGGCCCAGCCCGTGAGAATATTGGCTAGCGACCACCAACCCACAAACAGCACAAGGCTGATTCGTGGCCCCAACTTGTCAACGATCACCCCAGAGGCAAGGAGCGCGATTGTGTAGGCGATCTGAAAGGCGTTTTGGATATTGGCATAGGCCTGATCCGAAAGGGAAAGATCCTTCTGAATACTCGGAGCCAAAAGAGCGAGGGTGTTCTTGTCTACGTAATTCAGAACCGCGGCAAAGAAGAGGAGTCCGGTAATGCACCAGCGGCGGGAAAGAAAGAGGCTCATATTGCAACCATCGACGACTTACACTCACAGGCCCAAAGCCGGTTTTTCCCGAATGTAAAAAACCCAAAGACCGGACGATAGGTGGCTTCGAGAGACTTAACCTTCCCAACTTGCACTTCTAATCCAGAAAAATTCTTGGGCTGATAGCTTTCGTTGCAGGCAAAAGAATTCCCTGTCAGGACGGGATATGAGCCCATCAAGAAGAACCAAACCCATAGCTGTCCCAAAACCGTCTGAGAAACCATAAATACATTCCTGCCATGAAACCCTTTTTTAAGCTAGACTTAAAAACAAATACAATCTTAACTTTTGCGACATAGCACTTTTGACCGTCATTTTAGATAAAATTGAATGAAACCTTGCCCCGCTAAAAAAACAAAGACTGTGGCCATTCTTGTGGAAACCTCCACCAGCTGGGGTCGGCGCATTATTCAAGGGATCAGCCAATACGCCAAGGAACATGGGGCCTGGCACCTGTTTGTGGAGCCACGGGGCATGGAAGAAAGATTGCAACTGCCCCCCCAATGGCAGGGGGACGGAATCATCGCCCGCATCAACTCCGACGAGATGGCGGCAAGAATGGACCTTTTAAACATCCCCGTGGTTAACATCTCCGGCATTCACATTCCCAAGGCGAAATTCCCGAAAATCACCACGGACGATAACATGCGTGCCAGTCTCGCCATCGAGCATTTTACCGAGCGCGGGTTTCGTCATTTCGCCTATTTTAGCCTACGCGGATTGAGCTACGTCGCCGCCCAAAGGGATGCTTTTGTTCAAGCCGCCAGAAAATTCGGATCGGAATGCCCAAGCTTCGAAGCCAAACCGCAACACGGTGCCGAGCCCGCCTGGAACACAGATATAAAAAAGATCGGTCGATGGCTGAAAACCCTACCGCTACCAACTGGAATCTTGACCTGGAATGCTGGTTGCGGACGCACCATCATCCATGCAGCCAAGGAGGCTGGTTTTCTGATCCCTGAAGATATTGCCATCATTTCTGGCACGGACGACGACCTTTTTTGCGATTCGACTCAACCCCCACTGTCCGCCGTCTTGGTCGATGCCGTTTCCATCGGATTTCAGGCAGCCCAGACTCTTGACCAAAGAATGCGTTCGGGCAAGAAGCCCCCTTCCCTGCAACTCGTGCCACCGCTACGCGTGGTTCTACGTCAATCCAGCGATAGTTTGGCCATTCATGACATGGGCCTAGCGAAGTCCATGACATTCATCCGTAGCCATGCCACCGAACCCATTCAGGTCGATCACGTATCAGGTTTTGTTGGCCTATCTCGGCGCGCCCTCGAGCGAAAGTTCCACTATTTTCTAGGCCGCTCTCCCGCAGAAGAGATCCGACGCATTCGCCTGGAGAAAGCTAAAGAACTCCTGCAGGACACGGTTATTGATATTCCTAATGTGGCCCGCAATGCAGGTTTTTCCTCCCCAGAATATTTCGCGTACTACTTTAAGTCCCAAATGAAAATCACCCCGCTCCAGTTCCGTAAGAAATCTTTCTTACAGCAACCCACTTCAAAAAGACCCGAGGCAACTGCCCAACGCCCCCATTCTAACTCCATTGTGGGTTAATGGTCAGAATGACTTTCCTAGGAAAATACATTCGGCTTCTCAGTATTGCGGGCGTGCTGGCAATGGCTCAAAGTGCAGTCGCTGTAGATGTGGCAGATTTCGGCGCCCAACCAAATGATGATCGATGTGACGCCGAGGCTATCCGGCAAGCGATCGAAAAAGCCATACAGAGTGGCGATCCAGAGGTTCGTTTCTCCGCGGGCACTTACCAGTTGGATCGCCCCCTAGATTTCCCCAAAGAGGGCTCTTGCTACATTGGGATTTTTCGCGCAACTAACCTCGTTATTTCAGGCGAAAAATTCCAAGACGGCAAACCGTCCACCCGCCTTGAGCGACGTTTCAAGCTGAACAACGAGACTCAGCTTCCACTCATGATCAATATTTCCCATTCCACCAATGTCACCATTCGAAACCTGACGTTGGCCAACAACCCTCCCTTGGGAGTCACTGCTCGGGTTATCGCAGTAAACACAAATTCGGACGATGTGGTTGTCGAAATGCTTCCAGGATTATTCGCCTATGACGGCATGAGATGCGCATCAGCTCAGGCTTGGAACCTAACCACAGGGAAACTTAAGCGCATCGGAAGCACCCCGAAAGACGCAACCCTGACCATTGGAACCGACGTCAAAGTGTACTGGAAAGGCGTCGTAGGCAGTGGGGATCGGAAATTCCAGGTCAGCGGAGCCGGGTTCGCAAAAAAGGTAAACGTTGGCGACGGAATTTCATGGCACCATAAATCTTCCGATTCCATCAACCAAACGCAAATCAGGGACTGCGAGAATATTACTTTCGAAAACATTGTTTTTCCGAATGTATCCAACATGGGTTTGTTGGCGGCGTTCAACCGCGATTTAACCTTTCGCCGGGTTCGTTTTGATCCAGAAAACGGTAATTTGGCAGTAGGCGGACGAGACGGCTTCCATCTCAGCAGCAATTCTGGCAAGCTCCTAGTAGAAGATTCCTATTTTAAGGGTCTGCGCATGGATCCGTTGGTTATCCGCAGGAGTTTCGGACGGGTTAAGGAACGAATGTCCGATGGAAGCATCACGATCGTTTCGGGTTATCCTGTTTCACTAGCAAACCGCCTTCGATTTTGGGTCGGGAAGGAGCCCCAAGACTATGAGGTGACTGAATCCACCAAAGTCTCGGGAGGTGTCCACATCAAGACATCCCCCTCCCTTTCACCGGAAATAAAGACCGGTGGTTGCTTTAGTTACCTAAACTACTCTATTGACCAGGGAACCATTCGAAACTGCACATTCGAGGATAATCTCGGAAGCCCTATTGTAAATTTTGAGGAAAATATAACCGTGGAGAAGTGTCATTTCGACAATAACTCCTACCAGATCAAGTATGGACCAAATAAAGAGTCCGGAGGATTTGTGCGGAATAATATCTTTCAGGACAACCATCTCAGCAACACACCTTGGGTCGATATCGCAGGTCGTGGTCAACCCGCAGATCTGGTCATCCATTCTCTAAGCACCTTTTTTAATGATCCAATCTACAACTCCAATATTCAGATCAAAAACAACACATTCCAAAATGCACCGGACAATCCTAAGGCTGCCGCAGTTCATATTCTGAATTCCTCAGATGTTAGACTGGAGGGAAACAAGTTTCAGGGTTTCGCAAAGCCAGTCGTCGTGGATCCCTCGACAACACGCGACATCCAACTCCAAGACAAGTAAGGAATTGAACCCGGGACCCCCATTTAACGACCATTTAAGCGGATTCAGGTCTCCTCGGTCGGAAGGATTTAACTCCCCAGTGCCGATTCAGGCTTGAATAAATCATTCTAGACCGTGAGTTCGACCGCGATTTTACCGAGAAATTACCGGGAGCCCGACCGGGAATTGACCGGGAAATTTAAATAAAGGCCCATTAAATGGCCCTTTAATACCTCTTTAATGGCCATTAAAGAGGATTAAATTCGAATTAAATCCCTCAGAATTTCCGAATCGCCCAAAACTTGCTCCTTTTCTTTTAAGTGGTCTGGAACCGCCACTTTAATTTGAATGAGAAAGCTTCTTCGAAGCACTTTGTGGCTCTTCACCTCTGATTTTTTGTAAAATAATCTCCAGGTAGCAAAACTTAACGTATTGGATCAACTCGTATACTTATTCGTATACTGCAAAGCAAAAATTGGGTTATTTCGGGTAGGAGAGGTAGGAAAGTAAAATATTTAAGTCGTTATGAGTCAGTCTTAATAAACTTAAATGCTTAATATATAGGCACTTAGGAAACCGCTGCTCTATCCTATTGAGCTATGGGACCAATAATCACCTACCCTACCCACCCCACCCTAACTAGGTCGAGCCATCCCCCCTCTAACACTCTTAATCCCTTCCTCACGCCAAGTCCGCAAAGGTCGCCACGTTAAATCCATGTCGTCGCCCCACCGTCCCCAGGTAGGGCCTACCACCAGCCAGCGTCGGGGCTACTACGGTTTTTGTTGGGGATTTGGTGGAGGACTGAGAGTTACGACCGACGATACCGAATCATCGCTAAACCACCCAAACCAGTGGCGAAAAGCGAAAGAGCTGATGGTTCGGGGACATTCGATACTAGTTTTACATTATCCAAACCCAGAAAATCCGACTGTGTCGAGGAAGTCTGCGCAACAAACCGGATAGCATAATCACCAGCACCAAGATTGCCGGCTAAACTTGAAAAAGAGATGGACTTGGAAATCCACCCCCCCGATGTCGCCAAAAAGGTTCCAGCGTTAGCCCAACTATATGATCCACCACTTTTCGTTCCGAAATCCACATTCACGTTATAAGAAGGCTGCGTATAGCTGTAATTGTGGTTACTCCATGTATCAAAGTTAACAGCATCGAAACCCATCGGCGCAGTTAGAGTGAAATAGGCAATCGGCACCCCTGTTGTCGCCGAGGTGCTGGTTCCAGAGTAGCGATTATATGCGCCTCCAGTGCTGCCCCCTGCTCCGTAACCTTCAATGCCAGCCGATCCGCTCGCATGAGTTGTAACAAAATTCCCGCTGATACCAGAAACAAAAGCAACACCGTAACTTTCGGTGTTGGAATTGTGGTTATTTGCAGTATCGAAATTAAATTCCAGCAATGTCGTATAGACAACTGCGGCCTGCGTTCTTACGAGACTACATAGACACACCATCAAAATACCAAAAAATGCGTTCAATTTCATTAGACCAAATAAGCATAATTTCCGAATTCCGCAATACCCACTCAATAATCGCTTTTTTGCAGAGTTTTCTAATCTCCCTAACTCACTAGATAAACTATTTAACACAATCTGGTCCAACACCTTACAGACTTTATCAACTCTTCAGAAAAGTCGGGTAAATCAACCCCGAACCCTCCTTCAGTTCCTCCAACAAACTAAATATTACCTAAATTCGAGCTTATCTTTTAGTGCTCGTTACTCTCGTTTCGGTATTTCTGATGTCCTTCCCGTTGCAATTGATTGATCTGACCCACAAGGGCCTTGGCCTCATCCCATTTGCCCAATTCGATAGCCTTTTCCAGCGAATCAATTTCATCAACCAGTTCATCCATCTTGTTCTTGTAACCTTCAAGAAAAGCCGTCTTTTGATCTGCTGGAATCTTAGAGGTTTTTTCAGGCTCCAGAGTTTTAGAGGCCTCAGTGGCCGATTTTAGATCAGCCACCCACGCAAGGTACTTCTGTTTGTCGGTCTCAACCGGAGTTGCCATGGCTTTCTTGAGCTCCCGAAAACTTTTCCGCATCTGATTCATCTTTTTTTCTAGCGGACTGTCGGCGTGAAGGCTTGGGCAAAGGATAAGAAGCAGAACCAAAACGCAGTAAGGCAGGAGACGTTGATGATTCTTCATAGGAGTGTTTATGCCGAAGCTTGGAGGTGGAAGCTAGGTGGAAAGCAGTTCTGTTGGGTGCCATGAAAACCCTGTTGCGGCTTTCTCTTTCAATAAAGCAAAAGTCTGAAATGGAGGAGAACTTAGGCTAAGACAGGGCCGGATTTAAGCCGCCTCTACCCTCTCTTCTCTCCAATCAGAAATTAAACATCCAAAATTCGCGTATGAGCGCGTCTCAACCCCGAGCTGCCCCGACCAGCGTCGGGGCCGGGGCCGCAACTGCGGAATTCCAAGATCAAAACCTAGGTAGGTTAGGGCTGTCCCTAGAACGCCTGCGCTCAATTTTGTGTGCCCAATCGCCCAGCGAGGCGGCCCCGGAGATGCCGCCCTACCTAAGCTTCCAACTCCAAAACCACGTTCTCACCTTCCGACATTCTTACTTTTATACTGCCCAAATCCCCTTGCCCCCCCCTTTCCGACCTTAACGGACTTAGCGTGAGCAATCTGCGAACCGCAACCGCGGGACCTTCTTACTCATCTTTGCCGAACCACTTCTCGTAAATCCGATCATACGTGCCGTCCTCCCTCAAGGCCAAAATGGTATTCCCCACTTTTTTACGCAATGGATCCCCTAACTGGAAAACGTAACCGATATTCTGACGATTAAACTCAGGACCCACCATCATCACCCGCCCCTTCCCATCATTTAACGACAGATAACGCAACGTGGCAGATGAGAACAACAAGGCGTCCACTTTCTTATCCATCAGTGCCTGAAGCATCGTCTTTGTATTGTCATAGGAAACCACCTCCGCATGAATTCCCTTCAAATAAGTTTCCGCCGTGCTTAGCGCAATCGTTCCCACCTTTCGCCCAGGGAGATCCCCTGGCCCTTGGATTGCGCTGCGCAAATGTTGCACCGTCAACGTCGCCGTCAGCGCTGCCGTATAAAGAGCCACAAAAACCACTCCCGCAAATAGCCAGAGCACCCCAATCACTTTGGCCAGCCAATGTTGCGGTAAACACATCACCTGATTCACCAGTGCGGACACCGACCACATAAAAGAATCAAATATTCCAGGAAAATAGTTTTTCCTTGGACTCGCTCCCTCCACATTTCCACGATCGAATAGCCAAATCAGATGCGCGGGCACCACCGCAATCACTAGCGCGACCATCAACCAAACCATCGCCGACTTTGAAAAAAGTAAATTCGCCACATCTCGAAACGGGTTCAGTGGCAAACCAACTCCATTGTCCAAAACCATCACTTGCAGGCCCGACTCAAGAATCGGATAGGCAAAGTCGAAATCTATATCTCGCTCCTTCGTGTAAAAGATTCCAGAAACCACCATATCCGCACTTTTGGATTTCATCGCGGGAGAGTAACCCTGAACCCTAGGAAGCAGGATGTACTCCGTCTCCAACTTTAGCCGAGCAGCAATCTCATTCCATAGATCGATGCTAAATCCCGTGAGATGTTCCCCCTGCTCCACCACGAAAGGCGGAGTCACCACCGCCAAGGCTCGCACCGCCGCTTGGCCGTTGCTTTGCCCCACCCCCAAACCGATCGATGCCAACAATATAAAACAAAGAGATCGTATTTTCATCCACCTACCTTGAAACAATTTCACAAAACCAACACGCTTTTATTTTACACCTTATAAACACGCCCACTTCGCGGACTTAGGCATTTCCGATCGGAAGAAGTTATCTCCCAATCGCCTCAAAAGTAGTTCCTTTACCCCGATTCTGATCGGGCCTAAGGCAATCGGCCTGCTCCGTACCTGCCCCGCACTTCTCTCGGGGTCTGCCCCGACCGGCATCGGGGGTACTGCAGCTATTGTTGAGATTGGTTGGGGACTGAGGATTACGAACAGCGACGACACACTAACGCCAATCCGCCTAAGCCAAAGGCGAGTATCGAAAGAGTGGAGGGTTCAGGTATGGCATTAAAAACAACAGCCCCCACCTCAAGCCCGCTTGCCCGAGGAATTGAGCCAGCCGCCGTGTCCTTCCAAATTAATTGCAGGGTATCCCCAGCATCCGCGTCGGTAAAAACAGGGTTGAAAGAATAGTTTTTCCAACTCCCGACCGAACCAGTAATCGATTGAGACACGATGGACCTAGCGTCTGTAACATTATAAAGCTGGAAAGAGCTTGAACTAACGGCCGAACGATAACCCATATCAAAAGAAATCGTATTCCCGTCCCAAATAGCGGGATGGTTTGTGGGCAAAACCACGGTAACTGCCACCTGCCAAATAGAACCAGATGTCGGCTCTGATCCTGAAGTTTGCGAAAATACTTCAAATCCCCCATGGCTCGTTGGCATATTTCGAGCAGTCGAACCATTCCTGTCGTAGACCTCCGATCCATTAGGCGAAACCGAACCCGTTACATTCGACCAGACCCAGTTCAAACCATTATGCGACCAGGTCGTTCCGGTGACCACTCCCGCACCCGTAGAGAAATCTTCATTGATGAGTGCGATCGTCGTGACTGCCTTTGCATGAATTGGTATTAATACCATCATCATAAATAAAATAATGAAAAACGATCGCATTTAGCTAAGTAAGCAACTTTCACTAACTATGCAATATCCCGAAAGGGCTATTGCTCTTAAGTGGCGAGCTGAAAAGTCGTGCTCGTAACCCGAGACCCCATAAACCCACCCTTTTAGCGAATTGTGTTGGTTTCCTTTTTTAAGTTTCATAGTTTTTGCAAAACATGGTCATTTCGCAAAAAACAACTGAGTGCTGTTCGGTGTCCCGTCTATGCGATTTCCCTTCATTCGCTCCGTTTCTGGCAGCAGCCCATGCCCGGGAGTGGAGGCACCTTTATGCCAACTGGAATCAAGACACTGCTCTGGGTGATTTCCAAATGGAAAAAGGCATCACCGATTTACCGACTACTTGGGTCATCCACCATCAATCTGGTGCCCTCGTGGGATCGGTCAGCTTGCTGATGGATGATCTGCCAGGTCATCCTGATTTAAATCCCTGGTTGGCTAGTCTCTTTGTCTTTCCGGAGTTTCGGAGTCTTGGACTGGGAAGAATTCTAGTTCAGAAAGCCCTAGATGTTCTCCGCTACCATCAATTTCCGCACGCATTCCTGTTTACCGAAAACAAAACCTCCTTCTTTTCAAATTTTAATTTCGGTATTCACAGCCAGACAAAAGCGGAAGGACATGAAGTAACCCTGATGAAGTGGACAAATCCCAAGCCCATCAACGACAAAAGCTAAGTTGTGTCCAAGTTGCATAATTTATTTGCCGTAAGTACTTACTTGTTAATTTGGTGCGGCTGGAGGAAATCCCGCCGCGTAAGCGGATATATTTTCCATGCCGGAGGCGTAAATAGGATAGGCCAGGGTTGGGTGTGCGGGGGCCAATTCCGGCGCGAAGCGCAAACCCTTTCCATCATGGAATGACATTTAAGAATGGGTAGGGACAAGTCTTAAAGGACCAATCGAACCCGTGGTTATCTTTTCTTACCAAAAAATGTGCGGCTGGAGGGAATCGAACCCTCGTGTCTAGCTTGGAAGGCTAGCGTTCTACCATTGAACTACAGCCGCAAACCATCTGCGCCGTAGAGGATTTGAACCTCTAACCTCCTGATTCGTAGTCAGGTGCTCTATCCAGTTGAGCTAACAGCGCTTGAAAGGCAATCCTACCTCAAGGCGTCTTCTCGGGCAATCCTGAGGAACCCCTCTCCAAACTCCCCCGCAACTCCTTCACCCACTCCTCCAACTTCGGATGATACGGACACGTTCGCAAAATCTCCATCTTCTGCGCCCACGCCGCCTCCTTCTCCCCCAACGCCTCCTGATCCGACGCCCTCTCCCACAAAAGCTCAGGCCTCTTTAATATCTTATAATCGTCCGCCCCCAATGTCTTCACCTTCTTCTCCACCCTCTCATCCATCCGCGCAATTCGCTGATCCCATAACCGCAACAGCTCCTTATTTTTTTCTTCCAACAAGCGCGGTCGCAAAACTTTCTTAAAAATCGCTGCCTCATTTCCAGCCGCCACATCCGCCGCCGGCACCTCCTCCAAGAAACCACCAATCTGCCGATCCCGTACCAGTGGACTCTGCTTCGCCGGTTGATCAAACATTCCAGTGCCCTGCTTTTTCAAAGCGTCCGATCTCTTCTTTCCCTTGCTCTGGGCTCCCGCTGGCGGGCTAACCACCGCCTCTTCTACCTCCGTGGAGTTCTCAGGCTTTGTTAAATCATGGTAGTAGGCCAACCACTCCGCCGCCGTCGGTCTCTCCTTCTCACCCAAAGCCTCCCGACAAACCAACGCCACGTAGCGCACCTGCAACTGAGCACTCTCGCCAAAAGCTACCGAAGAAATCATCTCCTTCTCCTGCACCCGCCAATCGCCAAAACGTGTATCCCCATCCTGCGTCCGCCCAAACTCCACATTCCGATAACTCTCCAAATAAACCTGCACCGCCTTGATCCGCTCCTGCCCCGCTTCCGCCAAATCTCGCGCCGCTTTGCTCAACACCTCCCTCGTCATCTTCTCATTCTTTGCCACCAACGCGGTTAACTCGGCCAACGCCTTCGTCCGATCCATCTTCTCCTCCCCCCATCCCGTCCCCCCCAGTAAAACCCACCCGCCCAGCACCAACCCAAGTCGGCCCATCTGCATAAAATATTGCCCCATTCCTCCACCCTGAACCACCCCATCCTCCCAAACCAACTTTTTATTCTCAGGGGTTCCCTTTTGACCCCATCCCCATTTTTTGCGATGCTTTCTAATTCGGGCGGATACCGAAGTGGCCAAACGGGGCAGACTGTAAATCTGCTGGCTTACGCCTTCGCTGGTTCGAATCCAGCTCCGCCCAACTTCTTCCCAATCCCACTCACCTCCGACTTCTCTCCCCCCCTTTTCCCCGCTACCACTTTCCTATGCCCTACTCCCTCCTCCCCTACGAACACCACCGCCAACCCCTCGCCACCCACCCCGTATTTCTTCTCCGTCTACTCCAACATTTCGGTATGGCCATCATTCTTCTCACCATCACTCTCGCAGCCGGCGTCCTCGGATATCACGAAATCGGTGGCCTCCCATGGGCCAATGCCATCGTCGAATCCTCTATGCTCATGGGCGGTATGGGACCCGTCTACGGATTCGAACTCCCCTCCACCGCCGCCAAACTCTTCTCCGCAGGCTATGCCCTCTTCTGTGGACTCATCCTCATCGCCCTCTTCGGTATCATTCTTGCCCCCGTCTTTCATCGCATCCTCCACCGCCTCCACGTCGCTCAAAAATAAAAAAGCCCGTGAAAGATAAATGGATTCAACTCGCGCTACGTCTCGCCGAGGCTACCGCCCCCACCAGCTCCGACCGCTATCACAAGGTCGGTTGCGCCGTCCTGCGTAAAGAAGGCAGTGTTTGCGGTATCGGCTTCAACGGCCAGCCCCCAGGAGTTGACCTCACAGAAGACGAATCCCTCCATCGCGATTTCCGCCGCCGCCTCACTACCCACGCCGAGAGCAACGCCCTCGCTTTCTGTAAACCAGGCGACCCTTACCTACTCGCCGTCACCCTCCCACCCTGCGATCGCTGCCTCGTAGACGCCGCCCGCTACGGAGTCAAAATCATCGTCTGCCACCCCAGCCCCGAACCCGATACCCACCCCGTTCCCTACGAACTCGCCAAACGCTTGAACGTAGAAATCAGGGTAATTCCAGCGGGAATCAGGGGTTAAGGGATTAGGGGATTAAGGAACTAAAGAGATGAGGGATCATCGGAACGGACCCCGTCCACCGGTAGGGCCCCGACCCGCGCCGGTGCCGATTCAGCCACTCAAAACTACCACCCAAGGGCGCATCCGCGTTGAATCCATGCGGTGACGCGTCCCGGGAATGCGGGACGTGAGTATTCCACGCGTAAGCGCGTCTGCATCCCGCACCTCACGACTCATCACCCGAAAAACCCAGGTAGGGCGGTCTCTCCGAGAACGCCTGAGCTCAACGCCATCCCCCCCCCTCGTCATTCCCACATTCTTGGGAATGTTGGAACGTCCCCGCTCCACCCTCCTTAGCGTCCGTTGCGACCCGCGTCTGCGCCCCGTACTCCTGTCGGGGCTTTGCGCGCGAAATCGCTTCCGGTAAGTGAGGGACGTGAGGAAAAAGCTTTCTGGAGCAGAGATCAGTTTTCAATCTACCGAAGTTGGTGTTTTGGCCTTTTCAGCGAGGGTGCCTCGAAGGGTTCAGTTGGAGCGGTACTTGTCCAACAACCGATGAACGGTCTTCTCAAGTTCTGGAAACTGCAGTTGCACCGCATCCCAAAGAACCTCGTACTGCACATCCTCATACCCGTGACTAATCACATCCCTCATTCCAGAAATCTTTTTCCACGGAATCTCTGGTGCCTCCTCTTTCACATCCCCTGGAAGTCGCTTCACCGCCTCCCCTACCAGTTCCATCACCCTTTCAAAAGCCCGCAGGGTCACCTGATCATGAAGGATTTTATCGATCGCAGTTCCCGCCGCCAATTGACGGGCCTCGCGAATGAAATCGAGGAGCTGAGCGAGGGTAACCCCTGCGTCATGCCTGCTCATAGAGCGGCACTAATTCATCTTCGATCAGAGTTCGAACCCGCGGATCGAGACGTGAACAAAAATCCACCTTCTTGCCCAAAATCTGCGAAAGCTCATGCCCATAACCAAAGTAGTCCCAACCAATGCCCCGAAGAGCCCCAGGAAGAAACTCCGCCAACACGTCTACATCGCTCGTCTCCGACAGATAGTCGTCCCGTACAACCGAGCCAAAGAGACTTAGCTTTCGAATGCCCCTTTTTCGGCAAAATTCTTCCACCCCAGATGTCTTCAAACAGAGATTTTTTGCCTTGGCTGGTGCGATCATAGGGCGCCTCCGTTAAGTTGAACTTGAATTATGAAGCTCCTCACAACCCAATTTTCGCCCCCCTCGCCCTTATGTCAACTCAACCCGCGCCTCAATTTGAAGGTTTCGGGGTCAGAAGGCTAATCTCCAATTTTGCTTTGCGTTCCGCGTCTGCGCCCCGACCCGCGTCGGGGCTTAGCGGCCTTTGCGTGAATTCTCTCTAATCCCTTCTGCTATCACACCGCGCCCGCGTGGCCAAACTGCTTTAAGAATCTCACGTCATTCTCGTAGAATAAGCGCAGATCAGGAATCCCGTGTCGGACCATCGCGATCCTCTCTACTCCCAAGCCAAAAGCGTACCCACTAAACTTTTCTGGATCGACACCCACCCCACGCAAAACATTGGGATGGACCAATCCACACCCTGCAATCTCCAGCCACTCTTTCCCACGAAATGTTTTTCCAGGAATCGAAAAATCCACTTCAAAGCTCGGCTCGGTAAAGGGAAAGTAGTGGGGTCGGAAACGCACTATCGTTTCCTTGCCCAATAATTCTCGGAAGAAATACTCCAAAACCCCTTTCAAGTGAGGCAACCCAATCCCCTCCCCCACACAAAGCCCCTCCACTTGATGAAAAAAGATCCCGTGCGTCGCATCCACCTCATCCCGCCGATAACAACGCCCAGGAGCAATAATTTTGATCGGCGGTTTCCGGTTTTCTAAAACCCGAATTTGCACTGTCGAGGTCTGCGTCCGCAACAACCACCTCCCATGGGGTCCAGGCGGCAATTGCAGATAGAAAGTATCCTGCTCGTCCCGTGCTGGATGGTCCGCATGTGTATTCAACGCATCGAAATTGTGATACTCCGTTTCAATCTCAGGCCCGTCGGCCAAAGCAAAGCCCAACCGATGAAAAATATCGGTGATCCGATCTAAGGTCTGCGTCAAGACGTGCACCGCCCCCGAAGGAGAAGGTCGGCCTGGTAACGTCGAATCCAACTCTCCCGCCGCCGTCGCAGGCCCTGCACTCTCCCTACCCCCTTTTTCCGCCCACGCCTCCTCTAAAGATTTTCTCAGATCATTCGCCGCCTTACCCGCTGCCGGGCGCTCTGCTGGGGACAGGTTCTTTAATCCATCAAGAATTTTCTGGGCTTCTCCTTGGCGTCCCAAATAACGATTTCGCCAAATCTGCTGCTCAGGTCCAGATGTAGCCTTGGCAAGTTCCGCAAGGGCTTGTTGCCGAATCCCCTCGAAATCTGGGGACGATGGAAGGGACACGGGCGGTCCCGTAACTTAGGCGCGCGTGGCCGCGACCACGGCGGCAAACGCCGCGGGTTCGTGAATGGCCAAATCGGCCAAAATCTTCCGATCCAGCTCCACCCCAGCTTTGCGGAGTGCTCCGGCAAAGGAGCTGTAGTTCATACCTTGCAATTTGCAGGCCGCACTCAAACGAGCGATCCAGAGGTGACGAAAATTACGTTTCCGTGTCTTGCGATCCCGATACGACCAGTACTTGGCCTTCATCGTCGCGTCTTTGGCGTAACGGAAAAGCTTACTACGACGCCCGCGATACCCCGCCGCGCTCGTAACTACACGTTTACGGCGTTCGCGGGAGGCTGGTGCATTGGTGGCGCGCGGCATGGTCGGGAGATCCTTAGCGGAAGGGCAGATTCTCGAGAATCCGCTTCATATCCGTTTTATCCAGTACCGCGATTTTACCTAAACGGCGCATCCGCTTGCGATTCTTGCTAGAGGCCAGATGGCGGCGCCCAGGCTTTCCGAACAAGATCTTCCCCGTACCAGTCACTTTAAAGCGCTTGGCAGCGGACTTCTTTGTTTTTCTGCGAGAGATTGGTTTGGGCATGAGTACCTTACGAAGGGGTCGGCGTTGCGGTTTGCACGGGGGAGGCTTCAGTTTGCTCTTGGCCTCCCGTTTCGCTGTCCTCTTCCTCGTAGGCCCCCTCGGCCTTCTCGGTTGTCCAGCGCCGTACCCGCTTCTTAGCGGGGAGAGGATTTAACATCATTGTGATGTTCCTGCCAATCAATTTCGGATTGGCATCCGCCACCGCTACCAGCTTCAAATCGTTACGAATATTCACGACCACCGCCTGTCCCAGCTCCACGTGCTGCATTTCACGACCGCGGAAGGCCATAACCACCTTCACTTTCATCCCTTTCCACAGAAATCCCTCCGTTTGGCGGAGCTTGGTCTGATAATCGTGCGGATCGATATTCACGTGAAACTTCATCTCCTTCACCTTCGCGGCCAAGTTGTGCCTCTTCGACTCCCGCTCCCGCTTATCCATCTCGTAACGATATTTTCCAAAATCCAGGATCTTACAAACGGGCGGATTACTGTTGCCACTGACTTCCACCAGATCCAGACCCGCCTGCCGGGCCGCATTCATCGCATCGTTGAAATTAACCACCCCCACTTTTTGACCCGCCGCGTCCACGAGGTAAACCTCGCGCGCCCGGATCCGATGGTTGGCACGTAACTCCTGCATTAGGAAATAAAGACCGCTCGCATGTGGCGCAGCGACTTCAAAGGAGGAAAAAAGAGGACATCAAGACAGCGTGGGTCAGACAGAAAGCGTCATTGAACTAGGCAAAGGCAAGGTCATCAATAAGTGAATCATCCCCACAATGCCCCTAGGTTGGCAAGGGAAATGTGCCCATACCCCCAAGAGTTCCGCTGGCAGAAAACCCGCGCTGCCTTTAAGGTTTTTCTTCGGATGAAAAACCTACTCCTCTCCACCCAGATTTTTACCTTGGCCTTCGCCCTTCTTTCTTCTGAAGCCCTCCGCGGCCAAGAGGCTGGCGATGCAACTAAAAAAATTCTCGAAGCCTACGAGGGAGGTCGCTTCGAAGAGACCATCAAACTGGCTAACGCCTTCATCCAAGCCAGCCCCACCTCCCTCAATCTACCTAGTGCCTACCTTCTCCTCGCACGCTCCCAATACAACCTCGGTAAATGGCCCGAAGCCATCGTCGCCTACCGCAAAGTACAAACCACCACTAAGGAGAAAGATGTCAAAGAAGAGTCCGCTTACTTTATCCTCCAAGCTGTAGCCGCCCAAGCGAATACCGCCCCCGACAAGTCGGCCGAACAGAAAAAGAGTATCGAAGAAGCTGTTCAACTCATCGCCGCCTTTGCCAAAGAATTTCCTGAGTCAAAATCCCTGGCCGAGAACCTTCTTCTCCGCGCCCGCCTCCACGTCCAGCAAAGTAAATATACCGAGGCCAGTGCCGATCTCGATGCCGCCCGCCTCGCCGATAAGGAAAAAGACCTCACCGAAGATCTCGACTACCTGCAAGGCTACGCCGAAGCCCAACGAGCCAAGGAACTCATCGCCGATTTCAAAAAAGCAGACGCCGATGCCGCTCTCGCAAAATCAGGCCAGATTTACTCGCGTATCGCTTCCGGATCCAGTCCCGCCCTCGCCGCCGAGGCCAATCTCCAACTCGCCATGCTCGATCTCGCCAGCAACCGCTTCAATGAGGCGGTTTTTCGCCTTCGCGCCATCCCTGGGAAAGATGAACTTATCGCCCAACTGCAAGCCAAACTCGCACCGCTTCGTGCCGAGGTCGCCTCAGGAGCTACCCCCTCTCCCGATAAAATTCGTCGCATCACCCGCGCCAGCCAAAAGATCGAAGAGGTCCGTTCACGCCCCGATCTCTCAGGCCAGGCCCTCCTCCAAGTGGGTCAGGCTTTCCTCCAAACTCGCCGTTATGACGAAGCCCGCCTCGTCTTTCGCCAAGTCGCCCAGTACGGAACTCCTGACCTCGCCGCCCCCGCCCAGCAGCAGATCATCCTTACCTTCGCCCTCCAAGGACGTACCGCGGACGCCGATCGCTTGGTTGAAAAATATCAAAAAGATTACCCCACCCAAAAAGGTATCTCTGGTCTCGTGGATTACCTCGTCGGACGCGCCCTGCTCGATGACGGGGACTACGAATCTGCGATCAAACGATTAAATTCGGCCCAAGAAAAGATTACCGACGAACGGTATGCCGACGAAATTCCCCGCTTTATCGCCACCGCCTATCAAAAGTCGGGCAAAGGGGCCGAAGCCCTCACCTACTACGAAAAGTTTCTCGCCGATATTAAATCAGGCAAAAGAAAAGTTTCTGAGGAAAGCGCTGAACAAACTCAACTGCTTTACGCCTCAGCCTTGATTGGGGAAAAGAAGTTTCCCGAAGGCATTACCCAACTTACCGAGCTCAGTACTGGTCCTCACAGTCCCACTACCAAAGAGGATGCCACCCTGCGCTTAGCGTACGCCCTGCGCGCCTCGGGTAAGTTCCCCGAAGCTGCCACTGCCTTCGCCAAATTCATCACCGCCTACCCCCAATCGAGCAACCTCGGAGTGGCCCTCCTCGCCCAAGGAGATGCCTGGGTCGAGGCGAAGAAGCCCGAACAGGCCCTCATCCTCTGGAAAGAAGCCACCACCAAACTTTCTGGCTCTCCCGCTGGGCTCGATGCCTACGAACGGATCTGGAGAAGTTATGCCCGAGACAAAAAGAAAGATCTCATGCTTTCTACTCAAGAAGACCAGTTCCGCACTTACCCCAAAGACCCCCGCAATATCAGCGCTTACCTCTCTCGCGGCACCCTTTTCGCCGATGAACGGGATGAGAGCCAAGCCCTGCAATCCTATCGTCGCGCTTTTGAACTTTTCAAAGAACTCTATCCCGATACCACCACCTCGCCACCTCCCCTCGCTATTTCTGACCTGGCCTACTCTGCCTTGGAAAAATCTGCGGATCTCGATCTAACCATCGCCAAGGCTATGGGCGGATATGCCCAACTGCCTCCTGAAACCCAGACCCGTTGGAAAGAATCACTCCAGCGCGCCACCGACTCTATCGGCCAAGCCATTCTCGGTTACTCGGGCCCACGCGCTGCCCCCGCCCTCTCCAAGCTAGTCGGAATCTGTCTCTTCCGCTTTTCTAGTGGAGCCGCCCCCGTGGAAGAGTGCCTCCAACCCTTCCGCGATCTCGCTAGCAAAGCCAGCGCTCGACCCGGCCTCGTTGCCCAGATTCTTTTTTCTCAAGCCAGCGTACCTTTTGAAGCGGGCCAGACCACTCTCGCCCTCCGTCTTTACGAAGAAGCCTATAAACAGTCCCTCGAAAACAAAGCCGCACTAGATTGGCGCGATCTCCAGCGCTTTGCCAACGCTCTGCTCTCCGCGGGCAAAGCCGAAGAGGCCCGCCCCGTTTTCGAGAGAATTCGCAAGGAATTTCCCGCCAAGGTCGGCTCGAAAGACCCACGCCAGTACGCTCAAGCTTCCGCACTCTTTGGACTCGGCCAAATTGAATTTCAATCCAACCACAAAGCCGAAGCGGAAAAGCTTTTTGCAGAGTTGGCTCGCGACTACGGCTGGTCTGATAAGGTGCAAGAGGCAAACTTTTTACGCGCCCAAGCCCTTGCTGAAGCAGGTAAGTACGACGGCGATAAGACGAATCCCGCCGCTTTCGAACTTTGGACGAATGTTATCGAAAGTCCGACCTCCTCCAACGAGATGAAAGCCAAATCGATGCTGGCCTTTGGCCAAGCCTTGGAAGTGGTCGCCTCAAAAAATATTCCCACCCGCCAAGTCGAACAAGGAGTTGGCAAAGCCAAACTCGACCCTCTGGATCTTGCAGTTAGCTACTACCAGAAAATCGACCTTTACTACGACAGCTTGCCAGACCTTTCCTCGCAGGGACTTCTGCGCGCGGCCAAGATTCGCCGTGGTCAGCAGAAGAACGACGAGGCACGGAAATTGATCACCACCCTTCTTTCTAAGTACCCCAACGCACCCACCGTATCGGAAGCCTCCGAACTCCTTAAATCGCTCCCCGCAGCCTCCGCTCCCGCTTCTCCGTGACCCCCTCACCGGTTCTTCTGCGCCGGACCCTGCGGATCATACAACAGCTCAAGAAGTCCTACCCTGAGGCCCACTGCGAGTTGGATCACGCCAACCCACTCCAACTCCTCATCGCCACCATTCTTTCTGCACAGTGCACCGACGTGCGGGTCAATCTTGTCACACCCGCTCTTTTCCTACGCTGTCGTCACGCTACCGATTTCGCCACAATTCCCCAATCGGAACTGGAAGAGATCATTCGCTCGACCGGTTTCTATCGAGCGAAAGCCCGCTCCATCCGTGCTTGTGCGGCTGCCCTCCTTGCAAATCATCAAGGTGAAGTCCCGCGGACCATGCGCGAACTTCACCTTCTTGCTGGCGTCGGTCGCAAAACCGCCAATGTTGTCCTTGGCAATGCGTTTAACCTTGCAGAGGGAGTGGTCGTAGACACCCACGTCGGGCGCCTTTCCAGGAGAATGGGTCTTACTCGTCAAGTCGATCCGGTCAAAGTTGAATCAGCCCTCGTAAAATTAGTTCCCAAGAAGGAGTGGACCCTATTCTCTCATCTTCTCATCGCACATGGTCGAAAACGTTGCCCCGCACGAAAACCCGATTGCGCAAATTGCGAAATCCTAAAACTCTGCCCGCGCATCGGAGCCCGCTAGATTTTTGGGGTCAGAGGTCAAATTCCAATTTCATCAAAAAAGTCGACCTGCAACTATCTTTTAAACAGGTATTTACAATCGTGTTTTTAAAATTTGGGGTCAGAGGTCAATTTTCAATTCTCCTCCTCGCTCTACATCCTCATTTCAACACTTAGGTAGCGGCGACATCTCCGAGGTCGCCTCGCTCAAGACCCATCCCCCCTACCCCCCGCCGCTCGTCATTCCCACATTCTTGGGAATGTGGGAACGTCCTCGCTCCCTCTCTCCGCGCCCTTGGCGGCCCGCGTCTGAGCCCTTCGAAGCTCCGCCCGAGTCTGCGAGGCCTGGAGCGTAGTAGGGCCAATCCAAATTAAGAATTAGAAATTTAAAATCCCCCCATTTATCTCCCCTCACCTACGGCACGACCGCATCCACCTTAAGAAATCCCTGACCCCCACCTGACGTAAAGGTCGCCTCGTACTGCCTATACCCATCCGGCACAACCGAAGGTTGCGGAATGCTCAAGTTAGACGTCACCGTCCCGTTAAATCCTGTACCCAAACTCGTGGCCGAACGCACCGTGTAGGTCACACCACTTTTTTGAAGATAACTAATCTTAACCGTCCCGCCTGTGGATGGGAGGACGTTAACGATTGTACTTCCCGTCTTCACCGGACTCGTCCCAAACGCATACTCCGTCAGATTGCTGAAGCCATCGAAGTCAGGGTCCGCCGTCGGACTGGCTTGGCTACCGGATAGCCCATATGTGTTGGCCATTTCGTAGTCAAATCCTGAAATTACATTTATCGTACGATTCACCATTCCCGTGTTTCCCCCCGCATCTGTTGCCTTGTACGTAAGCACGTAGGTTCCAACCACACTCGTATTTACCGATCCACTGATCGTCACCGTGAGACTTCCGTCTACTGCATCCGTCGCTGTGGCTCCAGCCTCGCTATACGACCCACCCGTTGGAATCGTCAAAGTGGCTCCCCCATTCAATGTAATTAAAGGAGCCGTCTGATCCGTGACATTGACCACTCGTGTAGTCGTGCTCGTATTCCCAATGATATCCGATGCTGTGTAGGTAATGAGATAGGATCCAACTAAAGATGAATTTACAGAACCACTCACTGTAACAGCTCGAGTTCCATCCTTAGCGTCAGAAGCGGTAGCTCCAGGTTCAGCATAGCTAGAGCCGTGGGCTACGGTCATCGGATTCGATCCAAGAAGAGAGAGGACAGGCCCCGTCTGATCTAGATTTCGTAGCGAAGTAATGAAAGCAGTGTTGGCTGTACCATTTCCAAGACCGAAAGTAAGGCTCGTCGTGGTAGTTGCGCCTGTTCCATCCGCTGGATAATAGTCGCTGATCAGAGAACTGCTGTTCAGTGCGTAGGCATAGTAGCCACGCGATGAGCTCATCGTTCTGGTGGATCGCAACCTTTTGCCCTTATACAGATTGTACTGGGTCCCAGCACTGCCCACCGCCAAACCATGAATCCCGCCCGCCACCCCATCAGTCCCTGTATTTGCCGCCTTCAGCAGAATCATGTCTGTATTTTCCAGCGAGAAACCGCCACCTACGTTTGTGAAATATGTCGTGTTATCGAGGTTCACTCTTAAAATAAAATCACCCGGTTCGACATCCTCTGGCTCCGTCGCGCCTGCTGACAGCACGATCAAAGTTCCCGCCTTCACCGAGGCCCATAAGGGATGATCCGCAAAGATAAACTTGCCCCCGTTATCACTTGCCATGCTGGAGCTAAAATCCTTCAGGATCATACCTCGCATGTCGATCTTCGGACCGCCTGCACTGTTTCCCACCACAAGCAACTCAACCTTATCTGGAGTGCCGTTTAAAAACTTGTTGACCACTACATTCAAAGGAATGGCGTCCTGCTGAGCCTGGCTCAAGATATTAAGCGTATAGCTAACATAAACCGTTCCAGTTGTACTTGTGGCGGATAAAGTAATCATACTAGTTCCCGCTACAGAAGGTGTACCACTAATCACTCCAGTTGTCCTATTCACCGTTAGTCCAACCGGAAGATCGACTGCGTTGTAATCCGTCATAATGGGAGCACCGCTCACCGTGATCGTGTATGTAAATGCCACCCCAGCATAGGCCGCACCATAGCGACTCGAGTTGATCGTCGGTGGAGAGTTGGGGTTGACCAGTCCGGAGAGCTCTAGATCTTGCTCTATCGCCCCACCCCCTATGTGCGTGATATAGCCAAGAGGCGAACCCACACTTGCCAAGGAAGTAATCCGCACATAAATAGTTGCTCCAGAAATAGTGTTGCCGACCGGCGTTAGTGTCTGACTGGAAGCATAGCTACTTTGATTCAAACTGATCTCGTATCCCAGAGGGGCCGTCACCGTAATTGCCCCAGTCAAGTTACTCCCTGAAAGCATATAGCTTTGACTTGCGCTTGCCGTTCCAAAAATCGTTGAAAAACCACTAAGCAAACCCACAGAAAGCGTCATCGAAGGCTCGGAGATTGTAATTTCTAATGTTTGGGTGACGGTTCCGAGACTGTTACTTGCAGCGATTTGCACACTTTTTGTTCCGCTGGCGCTGGGAGTTCCGCTGATCAGTCCAGACGATGTATCGATACTAAGCCCTGCAGGCAGATTGCTGGCTGAGTATGATGCAGGACTATGAGTTCCTGTAATTTGATAACTAAAAGGCGCCCCAAGAATTCCCGTGGCAACGAGTGGACTTGTGATGGTCGGCGCTCCCGGATTCTGTGTAATGGTGAGGCTTAAGTTAGCGGTTCCATTGCCAGCGCTATTTCCTACAGTCAAAGATACGTCATAATTCCCAGGTACTGTCGGAGTTCCACTGATAAGCCCATCAATAGAGTTAATCGTTAGCCCGCTGGGCAACCCAGTAGCCGCATAGAAAGCTGGGGAATTACTCGCTACTACCTGAAAGGTAAAGACCTCGTAAGCATTCCCACTTGTGGCATTGGTGCTCGTGACGACGGGCGGACCGCCACCCAACAAAGAGGCTAGGAATGTCACATTATCGACTCGGGATGTACCCGTTGGAGCTACCACGCCATTCGTCAAGGAGACCGTAGACCGTTGCTTCAAACGGACCACCACGTTACTTTGATTACTAAGGCTAGGGATCGAACTTAGATTAAAGCTCAGTGTACTGTTTGTATTCGTCAACGAACTACTCCAGGAAATATTCACATTATTCGTACGAGGGACGTTGTAATTCGTAAAGTCAGTAAAGTTGGTTCCGTCTGTACTGTAGGCCAAGGTAAACTCAGCTGGACCCGTGCTACTGCTATTACAATCTACCCCCATCTTTAGACTTCCGTACCCAAGGGTATTAAGTTTGAACTGATAGTAGTCCCCCACTGTCCAGTTATTCGCACTAAAAGATTTCGCAGAACCGTTTCCAGAAGGACTGCTATAAGTGGTAGCTGTGTTCGAATGAACACCTGTAGCACTTGCTGAGGTGGTCTGTGTTCCATCCTCAGGGCTAAAGGAGGCAGACGTCGATCCAGTGCTCGAGATGGTTGCTGATTCAAAAGTCCATTTCGCAAGGGTAACATCTGCCCCTCCACTGGCGTAGACCGCGCCCGACAAGGAGATGTTCTGAGTCGTGACCCCTCCTCCCGCATGCGCCAATGACCCAGAACATATTCCAACAGGAGCAGAGGCAGCGATCCGCACATACACTACTCTCGGCGCCAAGACTCCCGCTGATGGACTTAGAATCAGAGAGCTTAAATAACCCGAGGCACTACTTAAGCTAATTTCGAAGTTAGCGGGAGCTGTGATCGTGATATCACCCGTTAGATTTGTGCCTGAAACTGTGTAGTTCTGACTAGAACTAACAAGCCCGAATACTGCGGAAAAGCCGCTCAATGTTGTCAAAGAAAGATTCAAAGTGGGTGTATTGGACAGGACTGTCCCAGAAACCGATAGATCCACGGAAGTTGCACCGCCCCCAGTATGCGTCACCATCCCCACCACCGAACCCAGCGCAGCCGTTGCACTCAGCCTGACGTAGACCGGCACGGAGAGACTCCCAGCCACTGGCACTAAGGTCCTGCTCCCTCCAAAACTGCTATTGTCCAGGCTGAGTTCGTATCCTGTTGGAGCCGTCACCACCAAATTTGCATTCAGATTCGATCCGCTCAATGTGTAGCTTTGACTCGAACTGGCCGTTCCTAAGGTGGTAGAGAACCCAGCCATACTCGATGTCGAAAGGCTAAGCGTCGGCACTAAAGAAGTAACCGTCCCAGTAACGGTTAGATTTTGCGATATAGCTCCACCGCCCGTGTGCGTAATCGAGCCACTAGGTGATCCCGCCAGTGCCGAGGAACTCAAACGCACATAAACTGGCGTGGCAGAAAGAGTGCCACTCGTGGGGTTCAAAATCTGACTAGAGGCGTAGCTACTGTTATTCAAACTGATCTCATAATCCGCGGGAGCCGCCACCGTAATCGCCCCCGTCAGATTGCTCCCCGATACGGTATAGCTCTGGCTACTGCTAGCCGTCCCCGCCGCCGCAGAAAAACCACTCAGACTCGATACAGAAAGAAGTAAGGCGGGCGAGTTGGCGCCTGAAATAGTAAATAAATCAGTTGTGATATCGGTACCCCCAGTGCCAGTCACGGTGATCTCTCCTGTGGTCGCACCTGCTGGCACCGTCGCATTGATTTGCGTGCCCCCACCTTGGACGCTCGCCACCGCGGTCACCCCATTGAATTTCACCACAGGCGCTGAACCAAAGTTATAGCCCGAAATTGTTACGGTGGTTCCGGTCGAACCAGAAATTGGGCTAAAGGAAGTAACCACCGTAGGACTGTTGGGTCCCGTTCCCGTGTCCACTACATTTTTCAAGTACGTTGCGACAGAGGGCGTAACCGCACTAAAAAATCGAAAGCCAGTTGCTGCCTCAATCTCCTCCACAGAGGTAATGTAACTCTGCCACGTTCCCAATCCCGTACTCACATTGGGGGTATTAATCGCAATCACACGGCAACTCGTGGTGATCCGGCTTAGCGCGGTCCCGGCTCCCGGAGGAACAACCACAACCACCTTCCATACGGATCCAGGTAATTTCATCCCATTCGAGATCGTCGCAGTGCCAAATTCTCCTGGACCACAAGTAATCAGTATCTCGTTCCCTCCCGACGCGAGAGTACGGCAGTACCCCTCGAACGTCCCCCACAGCCCCTGATTATTAACCGAAGCCTGAGGAATCATATTACTCATCAGAAAAGTTGCGTCGTTATCAGCGACGGAGATCGTTCGATCCCCAGAGGGACACATATGTCCTCGATCATACCCCGTACCGAATGTCGCGCTGCCAATCTGTAAAAATCCCGATGGTAGACTCGTGTCCGCACGGAATGAATCTTGTCGACCGCTGCTTCCAGTATCCCCACTTGTATAACTCCAACTCACCCAGTTCGCCTGGTGGTTGGTGTCGTTATAGTCCATTGCGTATTGGATTCTTTGAATGAGGTAGTGCGTATGATTGCTTGAATCTACCGTGGCTCCAGTTGGATTCCCCAAAGCCATCTGGTACTCGATTCCAATCGTCGCCCACGAAGTGCAGGCCAGAAACCAGAGGATCGCGCTCAGTCCCGCGATTCGGAAAGGAAGCTTCACTTGGTCTCTCCTGCGACAAAAAAGAAAGGCACAAAATTTGAGAACCACCCAGAAAGAAATCGCATTCCTAATAGCTTGCCGACAGTGAGATGCGTTCGATCTGCCTTGGATAAGGTAAATCGACAAGAAACCGCTCTCCGAGGCGATGTGAGGAGCATTGCCATCTATATGCACATTAGCACATATTGTGGCTTTTTCTTGCCTTTTTTCTTAAATCTAAACTTTTTTAAATTATTATCGAACAATAACAAACACACGAATTGAGAATCAGAAAACTACGTTTTGAATAAAACACAAGTGACTCTTTTGTAGCATCTTTATTCAACCCAAGGATCCACGTCTCGCCAGCTCTTCGGCAATCTGTACCGCGTTCCAAGCCGCCCCTTTCAGAAGCTGATCTCCACTGACAAAAAAGGCCAACGATTGGGGGTCTCCCTCCACTTCCCGAATCCGCCCCACCAGCACTTCCAACTTCCCAGTCGCATCTCGCGGCATCGGATAAAGATTCTTCGCTGGCTCATCAATTACCTTCACCCCAGAGGCCTTCGATAAAAGTTCCCTAGCCTCCTTCGCCGAAATCGCCCTAGAAAACCTCGCCACCACCGCCTCCGAATGAGCCCGCGGAACCGGCACCCGTACACACGTCGGGACCATACTCAATTTCGGTAGAGCAAAGATCTTCCGCGTCTCCTCCACCATCTTCTGCTCCTCTTCATTATATCCGTCCTCTCCCACAGGACTGTTGTGCGAAAATAAATTAAAAGCCAATACGTGCGGAAATACCTCCGCCTTTAACTCTTTCCCTGCCGCATAATCCCTCACCTGCTGGTCCAACTCCGCCATCGCCTTCGCCCCCGCGCCACTCGCCGACTGGTATGTCGCTACTACCACACTCTCCAACCCCGCCGCCCGATGCAATGGCCCTAGCGCCACCGCTAAAATCGCCGCCGAACAGTTCGGATTCGCAATCAGCCCAGGTCTCCCATCCAGCAAATCTCCATTCACCTCTGGCACCACCAGCGGTACCTCGGGATTCATCCGAAACGCCGAAGAATTATCCACCACCACCGCCCCAGCCTTCCTCGCCATCGGAATAAATTCCCGCGAGCGCGTGGCCCCCGCACTAAAAAAAGCCACCTCCACTCCCGCAAAAGCAGCCGCTTCCAACTTCCGCACCTTCACCTTCTTGCCCGCAAAATCCACTTCCGTCCCCACCGACCTCTCACTCGCGAGGGGCACAAGCTCCGATACAGGAAACTTCCGCCTCTCCAGAACACGAAGAATCTCCTGCCCAACGGCACCCGTTACCCCCACCACCGCAACTCGATAAGCCTTTTTTGACATCCCCCACCTTACCCCTCGGCCCTCTCCCACTTCAAACCTTGCCTCAACCTCTACCCCAAAAATTCGATGACACAGTGCCCCTTGACCTTCCTCCATTTACTCCTAGAGATAAGTCCAGTTCTTTCCCTTGGTGGAATCAGGGAAGGCCGTGAGAACCGGCCACAGTTGCGCTGCGGTATCGGGTGACAAATCCCCATGCGGAAGCACGCCAATCTGGACATTCTGCTTCGGTAGAATGAAAGGGTGAAGGCGGGGAGGAGGTTCGCAACCCGGAGTCCGAACATCTGCCCTCCAAGGCTCATCGCACCTCTTTCGCTAGGAAGAGGTCAACCCTCATCGCAAAAATGAAGGGCGAGAGTCCGGATGCCCGCATCCCGTGCGGACACGTCTGGCTATCGCCAGAACGGAG
>CANIEM010000020.1 GCA_947466515.1 Verrucomicrobia subdivision 6 bacterium
ACGTCAGTAAATTTAGTCACTGCCACCGCATAAACTAGGAGAGCCACCCCACCCCCTTGAGGCACACAGTAAAGAATCTTAGTCGCGTAGTTCAACAAGTACGGAACGTAAAAGAAGCCGAAGAGAGTCAAAGCCATTGCAGTGGTCGCGCCCTCAACCTTCGGATGAAACACTCTCCGCGTCAGTGCCCCCAAAATTACTAAAAGCACCAAGACCGCCTCGCCCGAGAACGCATTGGGAAACCCGCCTGTGGGAGAGACCACCGAGAAGAAGGTCGCCCCATAAAGCAGTGCCCCCGCCAAGAGCCCAGTTTTTAAGAAGACGGTGCGCCCTGCCGTCCGTTGGGAAAGATAGAATTCTCTCTGGGCAGCTAACCCGACGATGGCGATGAGCAGGAAAACTCCGTTGGTATAACGCAGGGTGACCAAGGTGAGAATAATGCCCCAAAGCAGGAGCGAGGAGAGAAGACGCCAGCCCAGCATGGCTATATCCCTCCAAATCGGCGGTCACGCCCCGCATAATCCGCCAAAGCTTTCGCAAATTCATCTTTTCCGAAATCGGGCCAGAAGACAGGCGTCACATAAATCTCTGCGTAGGAAATCTGCCAAAGCATAAAGTTACTGATTCGCATTTCGCCGCTGGTGCGAATCAAAAGATCGGGATCAGGAATTCCCTCCGTGTAGAGGTTCGCCGAGATCGTCTCCTCCGTGATCTTCTCAGGATCTAGCTTCCCCGCCTTGACTTCGCGCCCCATCGCTTGCATCGCCTCGGTAATTTCAACGCGGGAGCCGTAACTCAAAGCAAGAATCAGATCGAGGCGAGTATTCTCTTTCGTTCTTTCGATCGCGCCCTCCAGTTCCTCCCTTACGGCTTCAGGTAAATCTTGCGGTCTCCCAATTGTTCGCAAACGAATCCCTTCTTTCCCCATTTCGTTCAGCTCCTCCCGAATGACCCCCCGGAGAAGACCCATCAATCCCTGCACCTCATCCCTCGGTCTCTGCCAGTTTTCCACCGAAAAGGCGTAGAGAGTCAAATAACGCACTCCGTGATCAATGGCGGCTTGCGCTACAGCTTTTACCGATTTGCGCCCTGCCTCATGTCCGCTGAGACGAGGAAGGTGGTGCTGATTCGCCCACCGACCATTGCCATCCATAATGATGGCGACGTGACAGGGAATCTCTGTCGGAGTGTATTTCTTACCCATGCCGAAAGGTCTGGTCACGTCCAGCTCCCACAGAAATCAGGCCGAGGGGAGCGCCGACCAAATCCTTGATCGCGGAGAGATATATTCGTGCCTTGCGAGGAAGCTCTTTCCAGTGACGCGCTTCCGTGGTCGGCTCACACCATCCTTCGAAATTCCGATAGATGGGACGACAGCGACTCCAGTCCGCCGCATCAACTGGTGGCTCCTTCAGATACTTTCCTCGGAGACGATAACCCACGCACACAGGAATTTTTTCCAACCCATCCAAACCGTCCAAATTGGTCATGGCCATCTCCGTCACCCCGTTGAGCTGAACCGCCCGCTTCACCAGCACCGCATCGAACCAACCACAACGGCGTGCTCGGCCCGTCGTAGAGCCGAATTCACGGCCCATTCCATGAAGGAGATGTCCCAGAGTTCCATCTTCCGTGACAAAAGGACCGCCCCCTACCCGTGTGGTGTAGGCCTTCAATACTCCAACCACTCGGTGAATCGCCGTCGGCGGCACTCCCGTTCCGGTGCAGGCCCCGCCTGCAGTGCAATGGGAACTGGTCACGAAGGGATAAGTGCCATGATCCACATCCAGAAAAGTTCCCTGTGCACCCTCGATCAAAATCCGTTGCCCCGAAGCCACTGCGCGGTGAGCCAAGGTCACCCCATCCGCCAGGTAAGGTCGAAGAAACCGAGCGGCCGCTTCTACTTCTCGAATCGTCTTGGTCGCCGAGATTTTTACCCAGCCTTGACCACGAGAGGCGCGGTTATGCAACGCCACCCGCTCACGTATCCGCCGAGCCAGCTCGCGGGATGGCAAGGCCAACTCTCCTGCGCGAAGTCCTACCCGAGCCGCTTTATCCGCGTAGGCCGGTCCGATCCCCCGCCCTGTCGTGCCAATTTTTCCGTTTCCCCGACGTTTTTCGAACCCCTGATCCACCGCGCGGTGATGCGGGAGAACAAGATGTGCCTGCGCCGCCAAATGCAAACGACCACGGGTGCGGATCCCCCGCTTCGTCAGCCCCTCAATCTCTTTGACCAGCCCCGTGGGATCAACCACCGCACCACCCGCAATCAGACAGGACACTTTCCCGCGCAAAATTCCTGAGGGAATAAGGTGCAAAACGTACTTCTCCTTGCCGATTTCAACTGTATGCCCGGCATTATTCCCCCCTTGCGCCCTCAAGACCCAATCCGCCTCCGCCGCCATCACATCGAGGATTTTACCCTTCCCTTCGTCTCCCCACTGGAGACCGAGAACTATCGTGACGGCGGGCTTCAACGTCCGATGCTCGTGTACTCGAAACCAAGAGAGATCATTTCCGCAGGATTGAGCAGGTTTCGGCCATCGAATATTCTTGGGGTTCTCATTAAAGTTTTAATCTTACTCCAATCGAGTAAACGATACTCAGGCCATTCTGTCGCTATAATAAGCACATCCGCTCCTTCCGCTACTTGATGCGCATCAGCCATAATTTCCACGTTTTTTGGTAGTAGCTCCTTGGCCTTCTCTCCTCCCTTAGGATCGTGGCAACGGATGCTCGCACCCTCTGCTGCCATCCGCCGAATCAGCTCGACCGCCACACTACACCGCACGTCGTCCGTGTTTCCTTTAAAGGCTAATCCCAACTGCCCAATTTTTTTGTCCCTCATTGTCCAGAGGGAGGCCCGAATCTTTTTCAGGAAACGCTCAGGAATCGCCGCGTTGATTTTCTCTACTTCACGCATCAACCCAAAATCCACGCCCATCTCTTCTGCAATCCGAATGAAGGCACTGACATCCTTAGGAAAACAGGAACCCCCATACCCGAGTCCTGCGTGCAGGAAAGCCCTCCCGATTCGTGCGTCCGACCCCATGCCCTCGGCGACTTGCGTCACATCGGCCCCGCCCGCCTCACAAACCGCTGCAACCAAGTTGATATAGGTAATCTTCAAAGCCAAAAAGCTATTGGCCGCATGCTTAATCAGTTCCGCGCTATTCAAATCGGTGATGATAATCGGGGCTTTGAATGGTTCGTAGACCGCACGCATCGCCGCTACGGGACGCTGGGAGGCCACCCCAATGACAATTCGATCAGGTTTCTGCAGGTCGGCCACCGCACTTCCCTCACGAAGAAACTCAGGATTACTCACCACATCAAATTCGATTCCTTTCGGCCCGTATCGGCGAATCGTTTCCGCAACCTTCTCCCCTGTTTTTACGGGGACGGTGCTTTTATCGACTATGATCCGATAAGCAGGTAGCGCCTCAGCGATTTCACGCGCCACCGCTTCCACGTAACTCAGGTCAACCGATCCGTCATCCTGTGGCGGAGTAGGCACAGCAATAAAGATCACCTCCGAGTTCGCCACCGCTTCTTGGGTCGATGCCGTGAAAGAGAGTCGCTTGAGTTGAACATTCCGACGAACGAGCTCCTCTAACCCTGGCTCGTAAATAGGAATATGTCCTGCCTGTAACTCCTTCACTTTGGCCTGATTGTTATCTACGCAAAGCACCGTGTGCCCCGCTTCCGCCAAGCATGTGCCTGTGACAAGTCCAACGTATCCCGAACCAATAATCGATAATTTCATCCGCTGAACTCTAGAGGAACTGGGTCCAACACCGCTAGGGCGAACTGCTTCCCACCCCTTGCTGATTTCCCCCTAGGCCCACGCCCGAACTGGACGGGTTTTGATTGAATCCCAAGGGAAGATCAGGAAACGCCTTTAGAGTGAGCGTAGCTAAAGCAACAAACTCGGATGGAGCGCCATCATTCTGACGATTCCCCACCTGCGCCCCCACTATCCATGCCCCGATATCCCGATAGATTCCAAGGTTGACCTGCTGCAAGAGGCCGGGATTAACCGAGTAGGTCAAACCCCCATTGACCATCCAACTTTCATTCAACCGATAGCTCGCCACCGCGTTGACTAAACTGGTCTGCGTATTGGTCAAAACCTCATTATTCAAAGCATCCAAATATGAAAAGCTTTCCAGATACGAGTAACTACCCCCCAACTGCAAGGCTGGCATCACCTGCCACGTGCTTCCAAGATTCAGCGAGTTGAATCCATTGCTACTAATCGCGGTGGTCGCCCCGACTGTCGCCGTCCACCAAGGCACTGGCATGACATTAAGCACATTATAAAGTTCAGGCAAAGAGGAGGCCACTGTCTCAGGAACCTGCACGCTGGCATAGTTCAAGCTGGTCAGCTCGGGCCGAATCGGCTGGTAATCGGTATAGATTTTCCAGTTGGCCAACTCATACGGCACACCGTCTCTTTTCGTCATCATCCGATTCATCATTCCCGGCCGAACGATCAGCAGTTTGTCGATCGAATCGATCGAGTTGTAGAGAGAGGAATTGAGCGGTTGCGATTCGGTCGTATTCACTCGATTATCGAATCCAGCAAATTCGTTTGGCCGAACATTGGGCTGTGGAATATAGCTCGCTTGAATAAAAGGTTCGAAGACGTGGCGGATGCCGTCGATGGCCCATGCCTTGTTTTTAATATCGGTCCAAGTGGCGTAGGCCTTGGTCGAGGCATCGATCCCGAAATTAAATACATAACGAAAAAGGGAAGTATCTGAGAGGGGTTCATTGTTGAGAGAAGGGTTTGCAGGTGAAACTGTCGAGGTATTTTGCACGGCCCCACTCTGGGTCAGGTTGCTTCTTGTGTAGACCGTTCCTCGAATTCCCGCACGAGGCGCCACATTCAGCCAATCAAAATACTGCCGAGGATAAATCAGCTGATGAAAAGTGTCGTAGCGGATTGCGGTATAATCGGTCAGATTGGAAACTTGGTTCCACTGCGTGCCTAGGTAGCCCACACTCGACTCTCCTTCGTAGGCTAACCCAGGATTGGCGGTGGGATCCTTGAGCAGTTCTTCCTCATCGTAGGTTCCTGGAATGTACTGGCGCTTAAATTCGATTTTAGCCGAGGGTTTCTGCTGCTGGGTTTGGAACAGATTATTGATCTGGGTCCGAGCATTGGCCGTCACCGTAAAATTAGGATCCTGATACATCGCATCGAGATAAGTACTGGGCTGCTGGTCCCGCATATATTCATCCGCAAAGAAATCTTGGGTCACATAAGCGTCGCTCAAAACATTGAGGTGGGATCTTGAAGTCAGGGCGGGAGTGTCGAAGGCTGGGGCACGGTCTGCATCCACTGGGTTGCCCCCTTTGAGAATCGTAGTGTTATGTTTGTAAGGAAAATAGTAACGGCCACGAGGCGCAGGTGCCACTACTGGACGCTCGCTGTCTCCAGCATAAATCTGGTAACCACGATCATTGATGTACCAACCGCGCAAGGCAATCTGGGTAGGTCGTTGCCCAGGCTTTAAGTCCTTGGTAGGAGTTTCGTAAGCGACCGAGGCCCCGCCAGCCCATCCTCGTCGACCATAATTGGCTACCGTCACGTCACCCTTGAACTTGTCGCCTATGGGAAAGCGGTAGGTGCCGATGACATAGGTTCCGAGACGGGTGACCGAACCGAAGGAGATGTCGGGAGAATCTCCCATATCTCTCTCGTAGAGAGCGAGGGATGGAAAGTAGAAAAAGGGCACATCCCCGAAGTAACCCACCGAATTTTCCACAATGGTTTTGTCGTTCGGGTAAATACTGAGGGAAGATGCCTTTGTTTTCCATCCGGGTGTTTCCCGATTGTCGGTACTATAAATGCCATCCCCGATTTCGTAGTGACCCAGTTCGGGGGTGTTGATCGAATCACCCTCCACCATCATTTTCCCCTCTAAAAAACGAAATTTTTCTGAGAGCATTTTCTTCGTACGGAAATTATAGGTAAGCAGGTCCCCTCGATACATCTGCCCCGTCATATACAACCGCACGTTTCCTTTGGCTGTGGCCTCTTTACTCTTGGGATTGAAATGAACTTCATCTGCCATCAGAAGGTCCCCGCCGTAGGTCACCACTACGTTGTCTTTCGCGTAGTAAATTCCTCCCTCATAACGATTCGCCCCATCCGAAGTAATCTGTAGCGGTGGTTCTACCGAGTCTGGACTCTCTTGGGTCTGCGCAACACCCCACCCCACCGGAGCCAAGGACAGGATCAGGGCACAGAAAACAACCTTCCGTGAAGCGTTTATTTTCATGAGATTACGTAAAAAGTACTAGCGAAATTCCTCCGTCTGCCCAGCGAAATCCTCCCGCATATTTCCACCCGAAAATATTAACGTATAATTTTTACTAGTAACTAGTTACGACTCCAATCTAGCATCCTCTCAATTGGTAATCTGGCCTTCTCGATCGTTTCCTGACTTAAACTCACCTCTGGCGCTAAATTTTCCAAGGCACCTAAAGCCTTTTCCAAAGTATTCATCTTCATGTAGCGGCACTCCGCACAAGCGCAGCGATCGGTTGGCCCCGCCAAAAACTCCTTCTCCGGCATCTCCCTGCGCAACCGATGCAACATCCCCTCCTCTGTTACCACAATAAAGGCACGGACCGAAGAATTACGACAGTACCCCACCATCTTTTCGGTCGAACACACCTCATCCGCCAAAGCCCTCACCGCCCTGGTGCACTCTGGATGGGCCACCACCAGCGCCTTAGGATGTTCTTGCCTCATCCGATCAATCGAAGACGCCGTAAACTCCATATGCACATAACAATCCCCGTCCCATAACCGCATCGACCGCCCCGTTTTCTCGATCACCCAATCCCCCAAATTCCGATCGGGTAAAAAAAGAATCTCTCGGTCCGCTGGCACTCTCTGCACGATCCGTTCCGCATTGCCCGAAGTGCAGATCACATCGCTCTGCGCTTTGACCGCCGCCGTGCAGTTCACATAGGAAACAACGTAGAGACCAGGATTCTCCGCAAGGTAGGCCCGCAGTTTATCGGCGGGACAAGAATCCGCCAAAGAACAACCCGCATTCAGATCGGGCATGAGGACTTTCTTTTCCGGATTCACAATCTTGGCTGTCTCCGCCATAAAATGAACTCCGCAGAAAAGAATGCACTTTCCCTTCGCCTTTTGCGCCTCGTAACTCAGCCCCAGCGAATCTCCTACATAGTCCGCCACCTCTTGAATTTCCCGCGGCTGATAATTGTGAGCCAAAACCACCGCCTCCCTCTCTTTCTTTAAGCGAACAAATTTTTCCTGCAAAGGAGTCATCCTCAGATTTTGCCCCAGATCGACCCCGCTGACAAACCTCACCGCATTTGCCATTCGCCGACCCCACCTCCAGACCCTACTTTGCTTCAATGCTTAAGTGTGGTCTTTCTGCGTCGACCTTCGCTCGCCTATCCTTTGCTTTTATTCTCTTCAGCTCTTCATCCGCGATTTTCTCTCAATCGCCCTCCCCTGATTTCGGATTTCCCCTCCTCCCTCCGGCCACGTGGGAAAAGACCTCCGCCAAGGAGTGGGCCACCACCCTCCAACTCCCCGTAGAATCCGAAACAAAATATCAGTCCAGCTACCGAGCCTACTGCACTCCCCAAATCCAAGTCCTCGGAGCCAACCCTAAATCCATCGCCCTCATAGCCAACGAAGACCACCCCGATCAATTAACTTTGGTCTACGCCAACAAAGGGGATTCCGCTGGGCAAGGGATGCCCTTCAAAAATGGATCTGTCCGCGTTTCTTCTTTAGAAAAAGTGATCGCCCAAGCCATCTCGGCTGATGCCGATTCCCTCCGAGCAAAACTCTCCTCCCTCCTCGGCCCACCCAAAAAACAAATGTTCGGCAACTTTGGCAAAACTCGGGAATCGGCCGAACGCTGGGACTTCGCTGACACAGCGATTCTTCTCATCGAAAAACCCAACGAATATGTTGCCCTCCGTGTTCTACCATCCGTAGCAGTTGACCTCGCAGAAAAACCCCAGGGAATCTCCGATGTCGCCATGCGAGAGCGAATGAAAGCAAACGTCATCCATCGCCCCAATGGAGACATCGTGGTGGAAAATATCCCCATGGTCGACCAAGGCCCCAAAGGCTTCTGCGTTCCTGCTACCTACGCACGGGCCCTGCTTTATGCGGGCGTCCCTGCGGATCTCTACCTCCTCGCCCTGCTCGGTCGCACCGATGTCGGTGGAGGAACCTCCGTCTTTGCGATGGAAAGTTCCGCCCGTGCCCTCGCCGCCACCTACGGTCGTTCCATCACCTCCGTCTCCCCCAGCCTCGACCTCGCCAAGCTCGAGTCCTTTTTTGAGCGGGGCATTCCCCTCACCTGGGCTATGGATGTGGACGAAGGAATCAATCGCGACCTCTCGTTCCGCCTTAAAGAAAGGGTTTCAGCCGATCCTGACGCTTGGAATAAGATTCTCGAACCGAAACGCAAAGCCGCCCGCTCCATTCGTAAAAATCCGCAAAACGGCCACGTCTGCCTTCTCATTGGCTGTAATCGAAAAACCGGGGAGCTGGCCACCTCCGATTCTTGGGGACCCGAATTCACCGAACGCTGGATCACTGTGGAAGAAGCCCGCGCTCTCTCCCAAGGTGACCTCGGCGCCATCGTTCCCTGAATCAAGAGATGACAACGCCCCCCCTTTTCCGCTAAAGAAGATGAATGGACGAAGGACACACAGGATTAGGCCTCATTTTTCTCTTAGCCGCCTTCGCACTTTGCGGAGGCATTGTCATCTGGTTGATCATATCTGAGGGCCTTCGGCACAGCCAGCAAAGCACAGATCTTCCCGCACATCACAAATAGTCAATTCAGTCGACTCTGTCGGGCTTAGGAAAGCCGACCACAGCACATTAACCCTTAATGGACATAAGTTTACCTACTTTATTTCGACTTCAAATTGTCACAAATTATGGCACATATAATTTGCTTTTTGTAAATAGTATGCTTAAGTATGAATACACGTGCAGACTCTGTTTATAAAATCTCGGCTTGTTCCACTGATCGCTTTGGCTGTTGGCCTATCCACCCAACCTACTTTTGCCGATGTCACCAGTTATGCCCGCTTTGATTTCAACGCTGGATTCTTAACTTCCGGACCCCTTTCCCGAGGCAGTTCAAAAGCTGCGGGTAATCAAAAAATCGTGGCCCAAGACATCTACAACGTCAATTCAGCCACCTCCGCCGCAACCTACACCTCACCCGATTCCTATGTAAAATACGATCGCTGGGCTAATGGCCTCTCCGCAGGAGAGGGTCTCGCCTCCTTTAATATTTTCCTTTATTCCAACTACGCCAACGCTTCCAGTTGGGGTCAGCAACTCAAACTGAATCCTTCCAACGACGCCTCCGTCCTCTCCGCCACTGCAGGAGCGGGATGGAACTACAAAGTCGTCAGCATGAATCAAAACAACGCAGGGCTCACCCCAGGTTCAACCACCTACGGTTACTCCATCCAGTGGTACACCACCAACGAGAACTCCCGAATTCGCAACGGTTCCGATTTGGCAGGCTTCTCCTTTACCGCACCGGTTGAACTATTCGACTCCACTACCAACGATACTTGGGCCGTTAAAAACGGCGGAAGCTACGCAGTCTGGTTCGGCACCCAAAACCGCCCTGGCGACACGCTCTTCACCGCACCAGATAATTTCATTCAACCAATCAAGTTCGACAACAACTGGGAAGGCGGCGCAACCGCAGATACCTTCGCCTCAGGCGTAAACTCCGTCTGGAACGGCACCATGATGCTAAACGCTACGGTCATTCCAGAACCCACCACCGGTTCGCTCGTCCTTGTCTCACTTACTATCGGCGCCTTCCTCCGTCGCCGGCGCACTCCCTCGTCTTAACTCCCCCTTTGACTTCCACTCCCTCGCCCCGCGAGGTTCCTTCGTAGCCCCACGAGACTCCGCCGAGGTAGTTCGGAGTAGGGTCAGTTTAAACTCGAGGCACTTCATGCCGACCTTTGCACCCCTTTAAAATAAAAATCCAAAATTAAAAATCCGCCCCCCCCTACGGCACCAGCCGGATTCGATAAAAACGACAATCGGGCAACCCGACCGACGAGTCCTCCACCATAATCTCTGCTTGGCCAGAATTAGCCTGAACCTCCGCTCCCAAACTCACCCAATTTCCAGTTCCCAGATCATCCAGATAATCCACCTGATATTTTTGTCCAGGCACGACGGCCCAAGTAATTCTAAATCCGCCAGAAATCATCTCGGTCCGATTGACAACAAAACCACGATTTGGATCTAGTAGGTCGTAGGTTCCGTTAGCCAAGGAATCACGAATGGAGGCGGTGGGCAAAGCCAGAAACTCCGCTGGATCCACTTTGTTATCTACAGTTCCGACCGCGGCTGGGGCTTGCGCCGCAAGCACTCCCGAATTGACGACAGAGGAACTATAGTCAGCGGTCTGATAAGCCAAAGCCGCCACATAAAGTGTGGCCGGTAAACTTCCAAAAGCTTGGACCAAATCGATCGTCCCCTCCATCTGCGTTCCATCCACGGTGCCCCGAGCCGATGCATACCCTGTCCCAGAAATCGCACTCGCCGACCCTCCGCTCGGCCAGCGAAACCAGCTGATGTAGGCACTGCTTCCTGACTCCGCCGCCAAAAAGTAGCGGACATTGGTACTACCTTTTTCAGATGTAGATCCTGCCTTTCCCCACGGTGCGGGAGCCGTTGCTGAGCTCAGGAGTTGATCGGTAACCAAAATAAAATGATCATTTCCTGCAACCCCAGGGTTCCACGTCGCGACATAAAGCAGGTTTCCGCGCACCGCCGCGTAAATGGTCATCCCTGGATTCGAGACTAGATACTTGGCAAAGTCGGCCGTGCCATTCATGGCAAAAGCCACCGGTGCCGTAAGCGTAGTGCCACTGACGAGAGTAGTTGCCGATTCCCCTGCGGAATTGCGCGCACTGACGGTGTAGGTATAGACCGTAGAAGAACTGAGGGCAGATTCGGTAAATGACGTAGCCGTTGAAGTGCTGAGAACTAGTCCCCCGCGTCGAACCACGTAGTCGGTGGCGCCACTGACCGCCTCCCAACTCAAGGAGATCGAGGAGGCGGTCACTGTAGCCGTCAATCCCGTGGGAGCAGCGGGACGGCTCGGCGTTGGTGGTGTCGTGGCCACCGCACTTGGGCTAGCCGTAGAATCTCCATAGGCATTCGCGGCCTGGATCGTGTAGGTGTAGGTCGTTTGCGCCAAGAGACCCGTGTCCGCATAAGCAAGAGTCGAGGTCGTACCAACCACGGCGCCGTTTCGCAAAATCGTATAGCTCGTGGCACCGCTCGAGGCACTCCACGTCAGATTGATTTGGGCGCTGGAAGCTGCCGTGGCCGTTAGAACGGTAGGGGCAGCAGGCGGGACCAGCACCGCACCATCGTCCACTACAAAAACATGTTGGATGTCCGATTTTGAAATATTGCCTCTGGCATCAGTAGCCTCGATGTAGTAGTCCAGCAGTTTACCTCGGAAGGTGGGAACGTTCGCGTCGGTAATTTTGGCAAAATAATAATCCGCCACTACCGGAGAGACCGCCTGGCTGAAATATTGGATCTGCGAATTATTGGCCGCCGCGGTCAGGGCGGACGCGGTAGAAGGCAGGATCCTCTTCGTCATGGGTATCGAAATCCAGCTTCCCACCTCGGAGGCATTCAACCCAACCGCGGCCGGGTCGTACACTTCGTTCACATGGCTCGCCATGGAGTTCACCCCGTCGTTGTCCTTCCGGATTTTCAAAACAATGCTCGTGATCCCGGAAACATCATACGCATGGGTCCAGACGTAGAACTCCGAATTCATTTTTTTTAGGGCACTACTGTTTCCTCCAGGGATCGAATTAATCCACCCGAAGGTGTATCCGCCCGGATTATACGGGAAGCGCTGGGGTTTGAAGACCGTGGGAGGCGTGTCGTCGATGGTCGCTTTGCGGTCGTTCACGTAGGTCGCCAGAAGTTCATAGGCCCTCCGAGTTGCCAAGGAGGTTTTAATTTCATCATCGTTGCCCAGACCACCATAATAGTTGAAGCCCGAGTCCAGACCCGTGAGATAGATATGCCAAGCTCGCTCCGCCAGATTCGGACTGCTGTAGGTTCGGCTGTTGAGGTTGTCGTAGGGATCCTGAATCTTCCAAGCTTGGACCGATCCTCCTTCGCGAATGATCATCTGCTCCGCGGTTTGACACCAGTTGGCCCCCGCAATCACTGGCGCCCAACTGTAAAACTTACTCGCAAACCCAGGGGTCTCGATATCGATCTGGGTGTTGTACACTCGGTTAGTCGCGGTGGAGTGTGCCACCGGCGGTTCCACCCATTTAAGAAAATTGGGCGACCCGTAATCGCTCTCAGGAAAAATCCATGCTCCGTCCTCAATATGAACGATGTCCGCCGCCCCTCCGTACTGGTTCACGAAATCCTGGATGGCAACTCCAGGATAGGTCCCGTTGTTCATCATACTTGGCGCGTCCCCGTCCCACGAAGAAGATCCTCCTCCCCACGCATTGTCCCCATCCGTGGCGGGCATCACCAGACAAGGCCGACTGGCATCGTTGGCATACGGAGCCACATTGCTGTCGACCAAACCCTTTTGCCAACCTGAGTAACCAGCCTTGTAACTCTGGATGTCATCCGAAGGCACCATCACGAGGGTTTTGACCGCCCCTGTTTCAGGATTCACATATTTGGCCTTATGCAGTTGGTAGGCATAAGGTGCGTGGTTCCAAGCTGTCTCCCCGACGTTTCCCGTGCCGAACCACCAAGCTCCGCCACTCACACTGCCCAACTGGTCGGCCGGATTGGGCGGGCTGGAAAAAATTTTCCAGCTGTTCGCTTCGGGCGAAGTGTAGGTCGCATTTCCCATATAGCCGGGTAAGGTTCGGCTAAGGTGGTGGCTCGCAACGATCACCCACTCGTATCCCTCATCCGAGAGGACATCGATCATGGGACTGGAAAAGGCCATCTCCGTAGGAAAAAATCCTTTGGAATGATTGGATACACTACCGGTGTTCCAAGCCTTGTAATAGGCCTCCTTGAAAATCTGGATCTCTTTCCGGAAAACCTCTTTCGGTAAAACCGCACCGAGGGAGTGGTGATACGTAAAGCCGACCAAATCCAGTTTTCGGCTTCCGCCGGAAGTGGTCCAGTTGCGGGCTTCACGGTTTCCATTCCACCAACCCAACCCGTAGCCTAAAGAACTCGCAGCCCCCAGACTCGCCACATTGTTCATCAAGGAACCCGAGTAACTCATGGCGTAACCCCCGCTGTTTACATTGGACAGAGAGTTGCGAGGTCCGCCTTGATAGGAATTGACCCGATCACCGACGCCGAAAATCGCCGACAGATCGTTTTCGGGGTGAGCGGTCCCCGAGTCGTAGAGCTGCCCAGACTTAAGCAGAATCGAATCCTGTGCGAACTGAACTCTATCCTGTTGGGAGGCCCCATTCCATTCCGGCCAGTAAATAGGTTGGTGATTATGCCAAAAGCGCGAAACATAAACAGTATCCCCACCAACTCCTACCGCGCAAAAAAAAGTCCAAAAGGAAAAGTAAAACAACCTACGCCCAATCGCAAGTAAATAATAAGACTTTAAGTAACTCATAAGCAATAAGTTGAGCCTACTTTCAAAATCTTTATTTGCTAACTATATTATAGTTAATTTAAACAGTTTCACTAACTTTAAAATTGCAATTTTTATAGTTAAAAACGTTTTTATGTAAAAATTTTAATTGACCCCACCCCACCTACTTGTAGTTTCAACGCAACACAAGGAGTAGTATGAAATGTCCAAAATGTAATGTTGAAGAAGATAAGGTGATCGATTCACGGCCATGGAAGGATGGCGCTGTCGTCCGCCGACGCCGCGAATGCCTATCCTGCAACTACCGCTTCACCACCTACGAAGAGATTGAGCGTGAAGACCTTCGAGCCGTCAAACGTGATGGACGCTACGAACCCTTCGATCGTCGCAAACTCGTTCTCGGCTTCCAAAAAGCGTGTGAGAAACGCCCCGTCAGCCCCGAACTCATCGAGAAAACCGTCGATAAGGTAATGGAAGAGCTCGAACAAAAGTATGGTCGTGAAATCCCCACCACCGCCATCGGCGAAAAGATCATGGAGTGCCTCAAGAAAATGGACGATGTCGCCTATGTCCGCTTTGCTTCCGTCTACCGCCAATTCCGTGATGCTCGCGACTTTGTCAGTGAAGTAAAAAATCTAGGTGCTCGCTAAAGATCCCATCCTCGAATCCCTGCCTCTGGTGGCCATCCCAGGCGCTTCCCCGACTCGCCTCAACGAGACTTGGCTGGTTCTCTCCCTTGAGAAGGCCGCACTCCGCGCAGGCCACGAAGAGTGGCCCCTTGCCACTGATGTCGCCCGCGCCATTCTTCACTATCTGCGCCACGACTTCGCTCGCCCCAATATCGAACGTGCCACCCTCGAACTCATCCTTCGCCGCTCCCTCACTGGTATTGGATGCCCCGCTATTGCCCGCCATTTTGAACTCGTCTCCTCCTCTCCCTCCATCAATCTCGCCGCCCTTGCCAAGGAAGCCCCCCTCGAAATCCTCTTCTATCATCACCTCGCTAGTCTTGTGGATGAAAAAATCTCCTCCCTAGCCTCCGTTCTTCGTCTCGAAGGACTGCGCTCCTGCGTCCTCTCCCTCACGGGTTCTGCCTCCTGGCGCACATCATGCCAACGTCTCAGCGATGACATTGTTCACTTTATCCGAGCCCGCGCCCGTACCCTCAGTCCTTCCCTTCTCGAACTCACGATCTGGTAATTGGCCCGATGGCCAAAACCATTTTCGAACGCATCGTCGACCGCGAACTCCCCGCCGATATTCTCTACGAGGATGATCATGTCCTCGCCTTCCGTGATCTCGCCCCCCAAGCCCCCGTCCACATTCTTATCATTCCAAAAAAACATCACACCCGCCACGGTACCGTACCCCCCGAAGCTCATCCCCTCTTCACACATCTCTTCGTCGCTGCCCAACGAGTCGCTCGCCAGTGCCAACTCGACAAAACCGGCTACCGCCTCGTCATCAATAATGGCCCCGATGGCGGGGAAACTATTCCCCATCTTCACCTACATCTCCTCGGCGGTCGTCCCCTCTCCTGGCCCCCAGGATAAGTAGGACTCTACTTCCCGTTCGCCAACTTTCCCTTATTCTGGAGAGATGAAAAACCTACTCCTCTCCCCTTGGACAGCCATCCTCGTTTGCACCATCCTCAGCACCCTCACCGATACACTCGGCACGCTCTGGTGGGAACGAAAACAAACTGCCCTCCTCATCGCCACCATTGCCCTTTCCCCACTCGTCTTTCTCTCCTTCGGTTACATTGGCAGCCACCTCGGCCTAGCCCGCGCCTCCGGTCTAACCAATAGCCTCATAGTTGCTGGCCCTATTCTCATCGGTATCACATTTCGCCATGAGCTCCGCCAACTAGCCCTCCCTCAGATTTTTGGAATGGCCTTTGTTCTCCTCGGCATCACCCTTCTCGCCCTTTTCAAGGCAACCCCAGCTTAACTCAAATCTTTACAAAGAATCTTCGAGTTTCGTCCGCTCGCCTCATAGGTCGATTTCCTCTCCCCCGGCAACATCTCAACCGCCCCCTCCATAAAACCGCCCTTGCTCTGCAAATAATTAAAGGCCTGCGTGGATAAAGCCAACAACCGCTTCATCCCCAACTCTTTCGCCCGATTCTCCGCATAAAGCATTAATTTCCGACCAATCCCAGTGTTTTCGTGGCCAGGCGCCACAAAGAGGCAAGCCATCTCTGCCGTCTTGCCCTCAAGCGGATGTACCGCCACGCAACCCACCATGTTTCCATCAATCTCAAATACGCTGTAGTCCGCAATCGCCGCAGAAACCTCCGTCCGATTCCTTCGAGCCAACTCCTCCGCCGCCACCGAACTCCCAATCAACCGCACAATCGACCGTACATCCTTTTTTAACGCCTTCCGAATCTCCGTGTACTCATCCGCATAGATCATCGTCCCCACCCCCTCACTCGAGAAAAGCTCCTCTAACAAAGCCTCGTCCTCCCGCCCGTCCAAAATATGCGCCCGACTCACCCCTTCCTTACAGGCCCGTAACCCATGCTCTAACTTCGAAGCCATCTCCCCACTGATCTCTCCCTTTCTCTTTTTCAACCACTCCGTCGCCTCCTCTACCGATAACTGAGCCGGCTCTTTCCCCTTCATCGGCAAAGAACCACTCCCCGTAAGAAAAATCAATTTCTCCGCCTTCAAAGCCTCCGCCACCTCCAAAGCCACTCCATCCGAGTTCACCCGATAAGTCCGCCCGTCCCCATCCACTCCCATCGGCGGAATCACCGGAATAATACCATTCTCCAAAAGCGTCTCCAAAAACCGCGTATCTACCCGCTCCACCCGACCTGTCCATAGCTGATCCACCCCACCCAAAATACCCGCAGGATGCGCTATCACCGCATTTGTCACCGCCCCCTTCAGATCAGCATCCGCCAAGTTCTGCAAAATGTCGTGACTGTAAGAATTCGCCGCCCGCTCCGCCACCCGCAATGTGTCCAAATCCGTCACTCCCAACCCATCCACATTCGACGGCTTCACCTTCATTTCCGCCGCCATCTTCTTAATCCGCGCACTAGCTCCATGTACCAGCACCACCCGAATATTCAAACTCCGCAAAACCGAAATATCTAAAAACAAACTCGCCGCTCTCTCATCTTCCAAAACTGCGCTATCCACGCAAAGCACAAAGAGTTTATCCCGAAAACTCGGAATGTAGGTCAAAATTCCCCGTAGATCAGACGCCTTCATATCCTTTTATTTAGCATCTTTTCGAAGTCTTAGACAAACTTAACTCTCAGGCAGACATCCTCGCAAAAAGTCTAAGTTCTCCCTGTCCTCAATATCCCCTGGCGGCAACTCCCCAACCCGTGGAATTCCCCGCCAAATCTTCTCTCGCAAAAGAGCCCGCAAACCCACCGCCCCGATTTTTCCCCTCCCCAAATGCTCGTGCCGGTCCACCCCCGACCCACACTCCGTCTTCGAATCGTTCGCATGAATCACCACCAAATTCTCCTTGCCGATCTCTTTTCCCATCTCCCCCACCAACCGCCTCCGCCCCTCCTCCATCCGTAAATCATAGCCCGCCGCAAAAGCATGCGCCGTATCCAAGCAAGCCGCTCGCCTCCCCGTCGGTAACCCCCAAACCAACTCCCCCCACTCCGCCATGTCCCGCGCTAAGGCCGAACCCTGACCCGCCGAGTTTTCTAAAGCTAACCGAACAACCTTCGTCTCCGAACGCTTCAAGGCTTCTCGAAACCCATCCGTAGCTTTCCGCCTCGCCTCCACCGCCTCTCTCTCCCCTCGACTCCCGCAGTGCACCACCACTGCATCCAAGTCCAACTTCTCCGCCCGCCGAATCTCTTGCGCTAAAGCGTTGATCGACTTCTTCCTCGTCTCAGCCCCGCCCGCCACATTAATCAAATAACCAGCGTGCGCACAGATCCACAAATCATGCGCTTTCTTTTCTTGCCGAAATTGACTCGCCTCCTCCTCGGCCAATTCAGGCATTTCCCAGCGCCGATTACTTTTTACAAAGATTTGCGCCGCATCCTCACCTAAAGCCTTCGCTCGGATCAGCATCTCTCGAAAGCCGCCCGCCACCGAAGTGTGCAAGCCACAACGAGTTTTTTTGTCAGCTGGCATCCTCACTCCTCGAAGTTACGTGCTTTCCAGACTGGATTTTTCAAGGAACCACTTCCCTCAACCTGAAACATCTGGCTTACGAAAAAGAAGGGGACTCCCGCTGGCCCTCGCAGATTTTGTCTCATGATGAAGTTCTCTAACTGATCATTGGCAATATCGTAAATCCCCCGACCTGTCGTCACCACCAAGACCGAGGTAATTTGCAACTGCCCCACTTCTAACTTCCCTTTCTTCAATGTGAAATCCATCTCAGCCTCCTGCCCCGTCGCCCCCACCCACTCCGCAGGAGCGTTCATCGCTTGCGCAAAGGCCCCCATCCCAGGCAAAACTCCATCCTCCACCGCTAACTTTCCACTCCCCTCCCAGTTTCGCCAATCCTTCGAGGGCCCCTCCATCAGAAAGGAACCGCTCATTTCTCCCGCATACCCCGTGTTACCGAAATAGGTTTCCACCAACGGACCAAACCCAACCCGCTTCATCCGTGCCCGCGTTATTTGATGCGTTTCGCTTCCCTTGCCCTTCGACTCTACCTCAACCTCCACCTCCACCTTCCCGCCTAACACACTCGCTAGCATTTTTGGAATCGTCTTCACCATGACCTTTCTTCCCATTATCTCCACCGTCATATTTAAGTCTGTAAAGCGAAGGTTCCTCCCCGCCACCCCATAATCCATCCCCTCTTTACTCACCACCGTCGCCCGCATATCCGATCTCCCTTTTTCCTCCAAATCAATTTTACCATCCAGAGTGATCGTAGGCCTGCCCACAAATTTGTACGGTTTCATACTCGTAACGAACTTCTCCCCAAAGATCGGCGCAACTTTCTGTAAAGGCAAAGTCGCTACGATATTTTTCAGAAGCACGCTCTCCGGAGAAAGTTCGTAGATAAACTCTCCACCTCCCCGACCTCCACCCGAACTGACCTGTAAATCCGTCACCAACACCTGATTCCCGCCCCAAACAAAGTTCGCCATAATCTCATCTAACTCCACCCCCTTATATTTCACTCTCCCCCCCTCAAATCTTCCCTCCAGTCGCCAAAGATTCTCCGTTAGGCTAGCTCCCGTCACTTTCGCTTCAATTTTCGGTGGCGTCGCAAAATCGATGCTTTTCCAGAACGGTCCCGCCCCAGGGCCAAAAAGTAAAGCCAACCCCTTCGGATCGAGACTGCTGTTCAAGGTTCCTATCACCTTCGCTTTCCCATCAAACGCCAACTGAGCATGCAAACTCCCCCCAGCCCCAGCCTCCAGCTTCAACCCCTGCACCATCCACTGTTTCCCATCACTCACCCACGGAAAAACTAGACTCTGGTACAGAGTCCGCCCTAAGCGAAATTCTCCCAACTCCAACCGGCTCTGCCAAAGAAAACTTGGCGACTCCTTCCAACCAAACTCCATCTTTCCCGCGATTTGGGGCGGTGCCTGACTTCTCAACTCTGCCAGAGCGGGTCCCAGTTTACCTGCGGCGGGAGCCCATTGCGCCAAATCCGTACTCGCGGTGTACTCCACCCCGCCTCGTCCCGCTTGTAGTTCGGCCCACCCAGCCACTTCCACTTCTCCTTTCTCCAATCCAATCCTAAATTTCTCCAGCTTAATCCCACCTCCCGCCATCGTTGCCCGTAACTCCACTTGCCGCAAAGCCACACCCTTCCACACGTTCCGAGATGCAGTCATAAGAATCTCCGCTCGACTCTCCTCAGGCCGCCCGATCTCCAAATCAAACTCCGCTTGAATCTTTGGCGCAGGTCCACCCAGATCCTGCAGTGCCCTCTCTAAACTTTGCCAGATCGAAGCCAGAGGCATCGCTTGCGGAGGAACCATCCTCCCCATCTCGGTTCCAACTCTGCCCTGCAAATCCAGATCAAATCCAAGCACCTGTCCCCGCAATCGCTGGATCCGAATCTCATCATGACGGAACTCAATCGTCGCTTCCACTCTTCGCGCCTCCACCTCCACACCATCCCCCAATGGCCAAGCCACATGAGCATCTCGAAGCCGCGCCCCAGATAAAATCGGCTCCCCCGCTCGCCATGAGAGCCAATTTAAATTCAACTCCACCCGGCCGATTCGTAATCGCTCTTCTTTGCGTGCGCCATCCCGATACACCACCAGATCCCTCGCCACCAACCCACCCAAAGGATCAATCGTCAGCTTGCGTGTCTCTACCTCTAAACCACGCAACGACAACTCCCGAACAAACCTGTTCTTCCATGATTCCGGCACCCCCACCAGGCGCCCAAAAATCGCCACCCCAACAAATAGTCCCACCCCCATCCACCCCACCCTCTGCACCCAGCGCCAGCCCGACCCCGAGGTCGGGCGTTGTATCCTCCGCCCGATCTGACTTAATATTGGAGTGTTCATCCTTTACGATCATCGCTAACAACTTCCTTTCTAGAATCCAAAAAAACATATGAAAACCGATAACCGTATGGAAAAGATTGTGGCCCTTTGCAAGCGCCGAGGATTCATTTTTCAATCCTCCGAGATTTATGGCGGTCTCAACGGAGCCTGGGATTACGGTCCCCTCGGCGCCGAACTCAAACGCAACCTCAAAGCCGACTGGTGGCGGACTATGACCCAACTCCGCGACGATATCGTTGGCATGGACGGTTCTATCCTCATGAGTCGAGCCGTCTGGCAGGCCAGCGGACACGAAGCCACCTTCACTGATCCAATGGTCGATTGCAAAACCTGCAAGAGCCGCTTCCGCGCCGATCAGCTCGCCACCACCCCCTGCCCCCAGAAGCCCAGCAAATTGGTCAACACCTGCGGAGGTGAACTCACCGAGCCTCGCCAATTCAACCTTATGTTCAAAACCTACGTCGGCCCCGTAGAAGACGAACGCAACCTTACCTACCTCCGCCCCGAGACTGCCCAAGCCATGTTCGTCCAATTCAAAAATGTCCTGGAAGTCTCACGCAAAAAGCTTCCCTTTGGCATCGCTCAGATCGGCAAAGCTTTTCGCAACGAGATTAATCCTCGGAACTTCACCTTCCGTTCCCGTGAATTCGAACAGATGGAAGTAGAGTTCTTTGTCCGCCCCACCGAAGGCAAAGTCTGGCTTGAAAAATGGCTCACCGATCGCCTTGCCTGGTACGAATCTATCGGCATCCCTCGAAGTAAGATCACCGTACTCGATGTCCCAGAGGCCGACCGCGCTTTCTACTCCCAAGGGACCTACGACCTCCTTTACGAATTTCCTTTTGGCACCGAGGAACTGGAAGGAATCGCTTACCGCACCGATTACGATCTAAAGCAACATCAAGAAGCGAGTGGAAAACCCTTGGAATATTTTGACGAAGAAACCCGCGAAAAGTTTTTACCACACGTCGTCGAACCCAGCGCGGGTGTCGATCGCACCGCACTCGCCCTCCTCTGCCAAGCCTACGATGAAGAAGAAGTTGCCGACGATAAAGGTGCCAAAGAAACCCGCGTCGTCCTCCACTTCCATCCACGCATGGCCCCGATTAAAGCGGGCATCTTTCCCCTCCTCAAAAATAAGCCAGAGCTAGTCGAAAAAGCCCGCTCTATCACCGCAACTCTCCGCCAACACTTTCCTGTATTTTATGATGAGGCTGGCGCCATCGGCCGCCGCTACCGTCGCCAAGACGAAATCGGAACACCCTTTGGAATCACCGTCGACTTTGAAACCCTTGAAGGCGCCAAAGACGGTCCGCTCGCAGGCCAAAAAGATACGGTCACCCTCCGCCATCGTGACTCCATGAAGCAGGAAAGATTAGCTATCAACGATCTACTTCCCCGCTTGCAAGCCGCCCTCGCCTAATTCCTATGGCGAGCCGTCGCCCCTCTCGCGCTCTTCTGCCTCGCGCTTTTGCCGAACTCGATCTGCAAAGACAGCAGCGCCTAGGCGCCCCGGAAATTGTTTACGGCGCAGGCAAAACCGTTTTACAAATCGCCGCTATCACTCGTCGCCTTCATGCCGAAAAACAGCCTGTACTCGTCACTCGTGTCGAATCTGCCAAAGCCCGGCTCCTTTGTCGGCTTTTTCCCAAGGGAAAATATCATTCCACCGCCCGCACTTTCACACTTGCCGCGTCTCGCACACCTCGCACTCTCACCCCTTCCCTCCAAGTCGCTGTCTGCGCCGCAGGGACCTCCGATCATCCCGTGGCCGAAGAAGCCTTCGTCACTCTGCAGTTTCTCGGTCACCGGCCCCAACGTTTTTATGATATTGGGGTCGCTGGCCTCCATCGCACCTTCCGCCATCTACCTAAACTGCAAACCGTTGACGCCCTCATAGTCGTTGCTGGAATGGAAGCCGCCCTGCCCAGCGTCCTTGGGGGCCTCCTACGCCACCCGCTCATCGCTGTCCCCACTTCCGTCGGGTATGGCGCCCACCTTCAAGGACTCACCGCCTTTCTCGGTATGCTCAACTCCTGCGCCCCTGGAGTCACCGTTGTGAATATCGATAATGGATTCGGCGCAGCCTATGCTGTTCATCGCCTCGCCCTTTCCCAGCACCCAAAACGCTAACCCTCCTTTTTCACCTCTTTTTTCTCTTCACCGCCTCAAATCCACCCTTTCTCCATTTCCTATTCTCGCCCAAGATAAATCGTGCCCACGATTCTCCTCGCCCAAGAGGATCCAGAAGCCGCGGCGAATCTCGCCGCCCTTCTTCGCGAATTCTTTCCCACCGCCGTCCTTGAACCCATTTCCGATTTCGCTGCTCTCGCTACAGCTCTCACTTCAAACCGTCGCGTCGCCCTTCTCTTGACTGATATCTTCTGGGCCGACCAAAACCGCGCCGAAGAGATTCTTCTCCTTGCTGAAGCCGACCCCGAGATATCCGTTGGACTCATCAGTCGCTTCGACCTTAGCGGTATTCTTCCCGCCGCCTTTCCCATCCCCTGCCTTCCTGCCGAAGAACAACTCCCCCTCGCCATGGCTGAACTTATGGAGAATTTCTCAGGTCGTAGCTTCGGTCCCTACCACATCATCTCTCCCGCAGGTCCGCATCCATTGGGCCGACTCTACTGGGCTCGACACCATCAACTTGAACGCAATGTCCAAGTTCTTGTTCCACCCGCTGGCTCCCCCCATTTCACTAAAGCCATTCGCAACTACGCCCGCCTCAATCACGCCTCCATTTACTCACTTTACGAATCTATTCCTTCTGACGAACGCATCTTTGTTGCCCTAGAACCCGTCGCCAACTCCTCCCTGCTCCACTTTCATCTCGCAGGAGAAAGACCCGATCTCGTCTCCTGTGCTCGCCTCACCTCTACCCTTGGCTCCGTCCTCTGGGAAATGGAATCCTCTTCCATCCCAGCCCGCCTCCTTAGCGCCTACGACTACACTCTCTCCACCCGTGGCACTCCACGCCTCCGCAACCCCGCCGCTTACCCTGGCGCCCCCGAAGCTACCCTCCATGAGAATTCCAGCCGCCTCGCCGCTATCTTGGAACCACTTCTTCCCGAATCTCCCCAAACGGATCCCCTCCTTAAACTTTTACGCAATCCGGGTACCTCTGCCTTCGATCTCATGCGCCGAACCCGTGATTTCGAACGTCAACTTGCAGGAGTCCAAGCCGTTCACGTTCGCCAAGAAGAAATTGAAGCGACCCAAAAAGCCATCCGTGCTCGCGTCCGAAGGAAATGGACAATACTCATCGGATCCATTGCCGCCTTCGCTTTTTTCGCTCTTTTTGCTCGTGTCCTCTACTGGGCTTTCGTCACCGACCTCCCAGGGAAGCTCGGCAACGAATCTATCCCAGTGCCTAAAGGTAAATATCTTTCGGGCCAAGAATCTATCCATGTCCGCGACTTCGAACTCGATCGCCACGAGGTCACCATCGGTCAGTATGAAAAGTTTCTCAACGCCATGCAGTCGGAAAAGAATTGGAAAACCTATCTTCCCTTCGGTACCGCCTCATCCAAAACGAAACCCGAAGATTTCCAACCCGACGATTGGCAGGAGATGATCACCCGCGCCCGTAAGGTGGACAAATACAATGGGCAAATCCGTATTTCTCGTGATACCCCCGTTTTCGGAGTCGACTACCCCAGTGCCTGCGCCTACGCCAAGTGGCTTGGTCGTCGTCTCCCCTCCAAAGGCGAGTGGATCCGTGCCGCCTCAGGGAAGGAGAACCTCCCCTACCCATGGGGCACCAGCGCCACCGCCCCCAACATTAATCTCGGCATTCATAGGCCCCCAGGTACCAACCCTGACACCTATGTTCATGTCGTCCCCGCCGAATCGGTTCCCGAGGACACTGGCCCATACCAACATCGCGACCTCGGTGGTAATTTGAGCGAATGGATCGCCTCCCCAAATCCCCTCGAACCCTTATTCATCGGTGGAAACTATTTAGACGAAGCTTCCGTGAGCAATTCGGATGCTGTCCGCTCAGCTTCTAAACCTGGGGGCTCAACCCGTATCGGTTTCCGTACCGCCAAGTAGTCGTCCCTTTTCTTGCTCCATCTAAAAGCAGCATATTTGCAAATAGACTAATCTTTTCAGGCGGTTCTGATTATTTTACGTAGAAGATTTTCCAAATCACTTATCTTTTGCACTGGTTGCTGGCAGCACTGGCCCTCACATAAATACGCGGTCACCAGCTTAGCCTGCGTAGCTAAGCCCCGCACAAATTCGCTCGGGTGATCCTCCGTCGCCCAAGTGACTAGAACATCAGGCCGATACACTTTTCCTATAGCCGCAGCCCAACTTTCCCTATCCAACTTCGGTCCCGCTAGCACCAACCGTGCCTGCCCCTCACTCACCCGTTGCAACGCCAACAGTCCATGAGGTACCGCCTGTGGCAATCTCCGCATCCGCTCACCCAGCCAATCCAGGATCCTCTTCGCCGCCTCCGTCCACTTCGGCTCATCCGTTAATCTCCCTAACTCCGCCAAAGCCAAGGCCGCTACCGCATTTCCACTCGGCTCTGCTCCGTCATAATCATCCTTCATTCGAGCAATCAAACTGCCATCGACACTCGCCCACAAACCGCCCCCCTTCCTATCCTCAAAGGTTTCCAACATCTGCCCTGCCAAGACAACCGCCCTTTGCAAGTACCTTACCTCACATGTGGCTTGGTGCAGATCAACCAGCGCCTGCAACATCCCCGAGTAATCCTCCAACAACCGAGCATCATCTACTTCCCCATTCCTCCACCGATGCCTCGGAGTTCCATCCTCCCGCACAAGATTCTCTTCCAGGAATCTCCAAATCTCCTCCGCCCTCTTGCCATACCTCTGCCCTCCACCCCACCTCGCCGCCCGCGCGTAACCCGAAATCGCCAGAGAGTTCCACGAGGCCAATACTTTGTCATCCTTGCTTGGCCGAATCCGATCCGCCCTTCGTTCCTCCAACTTTCTTCTCAAATCCTCTAATCGGTTCCTCTCTTCTAATCTTGGATTTCGTTTTCGCGCCAGCACATTCCAACCCTTTTCGGGCGCATGAGGATCCATAAAGGTTCCCTCCTCCGTCAATCCCCAGAGGTCCTCCGCTAACTTCATCTCCTCGACGGAGGCCAACTCCGCCACTTCCTTCTTCGTCCAAACATAAAACTTTCCCTCCGCACCCTCACTATCCGCATCCTCCGCCGAAGCCACCCCCCCTCCCTCCACCGCCAAGTCCCTTTCCAAATATCTGGCAATTCCCGCCACCACCTCCCCAGGCCACTCTGCCCCCGTGGCCACCCCCAACTCCGCATACAATCCCATCAACTGCGCATTGTCGTACAACATCTTTTCAAAATGCGGAACCGCCCACTCCCCATCCACCGCATACCGATGAAATCCTTCTCCCACCTGATCATATATTCCTCCCGACCTCATCGCCATCCCCGTATGCCGCACCATCTCTAATAATCTTTCATCCCGCTCAGCCCACCATCTTCGCAAAAGAAAAAGCGGTTGGCTCGGTCGAGGAAACTTGGGGGCCCCGCCGAAACCCCCGTTCTTCCGATCATACTCCCTAGCCATTTCATCCGTTCCCGCCCGAAGAATCTTCTCCGCATCTCCGATCGCACCCCCCTGCGTCCCTTGCCCCAACCCACGAATTCTCGAAGTTAACTCCTCCGCCCACCCCACCACCTCTTCCCTTCGATCCCTCCAAGCCGCACCAATCTGCTGACAAACATCCGTAAATCCTGGTCGTCCATGACTTCCACCTGGTGGGTAGTACGTCCCCCCATAAAACGGCTTCCCCTCAGGCGTAACCCAAATTGATAAAGGCCAACCCCCCTGTCCTGTCATCGCTTGCACCGCCGTCATATATACCCGATCCACATCCGGCCTCTCCTCTCGATCCACTTTTACGGGAATAAAATGACGATTCAACACCTCCGCCACCGACTCACTTTCAAACGATTCTCGCTCCATCACATGACACCAGTGACACGTGGAATATCCTATACTCAGAAACACTGGCTTGTTCTCCGCTTTCGCCTTCGCCCACACCTCCTCTCCCCACGGCATCCAATCCACCGGATTCTGCGCGTGTTGCAATAAATACGGACTCACCTCCCCAGCTAGCCGATTCTTTTTCGTACTCACCCATCCACCCTAGACCCGCTTTATCATTTTCGCACTCTCTCCCTCCAAGCACCTCTCACCTCCCTTAGCCTCGCTCTTATCGAAGACTAAAAGGTAAATTCTTCTTGAGCATCCTCAACCACAGGTGGGGGTTCACCCGCTTTACAGAGATATTCATCGGCCACAGGCCGACATAAACCTGCCGATCCTTGCTCCAACCACGCCGCCCCATCCTCAGCAGTCAGAATCACCGGCATGCGATTGTGCACCTCCCCCACCACTCCATTTGGAGTTGTTGTGATGATAGTGAAACTCTCCAAAGGTTCCCCTCCTCCCATCCATCGATCCCACAACCCAGCCATGAGAAACTCCTCCCCCCCAGGTCGCGTAAACTTCCATGGAACCTTTCGTGATCCGATCTTTTCCCACTCCCAAAAACCATCTGCCGGAACCAGACAACGCCTCTTTTGAAACGCCTCCTTGAAAGCTGGTTTTTCAAAAAGTGTCTCCGCTCGAGCATTCAAACACCGTACCCCCATAGTCACATCCTTCGCCCAAGAAGGCACCAATCCCCACCGCAAAGTCGACTCCTCGATCCCCTCCGCCCCCAGCCTCAACACCACCGCGCGATCCGTCGGTCGAATCAAGCCCTGGGAAGCAGATGAAATGACGATTCGACGCCGACCTACCTTGGCCTGACCTTTTGTCCTCGAATATCGACTACACATATCCTTGGCCTAGGGAACTTTCGTTCTTTTCCCATCAAAAACAAAAAACCCCGAGAAGCCAAAGCCTCTCGGGGTATCTTGCGATGAGCTTCCTTCAGAAGCTGTAGACTACTTCAGCCCCCGCATAGTGAGCGGGCCCATTCTGCCCTTCGGGTTGCGCCGCCCCACTCTGCACCTGATAAAGATTCGATCCCCAATCCAATCGGTATTCCGCCCGAATCAGCAGATTGTCGATCACGTTGAAACCTGCCGTCAAAGTATACTCCCAAAGATTTACTCCTGTGACGTGCCGTGTAGGATTATTTGCCTCTGGCGTATTGTGAGTCGTGCTCGCTCCAACATAGCCAATGACTCCATCATTATTACTCCCTAAGTACTCACCACGACTACAAAGGCTAAACCAATCGTTAAACTGGTACTTCGCATAGGCTCCCGCCCCATACCAATGGGTATTGATGTTGGCCGGACCACTTTGAGCTGATCCGCTGAGATTTCCGAAGACCGTATTAAAAGCGAAGAGGAGCTTATCTTCGGCAAATTTCGGCGCCCAATTTCCCCAAGAATTATAAACAAGCATGTAAGCGGAAATATTTCCGTTGTTGGAGCGAGCAGGTTGGCTGGTGGATGTCAGACTGCTGTTCGTTGATCCGGTCGATGTGTTGTTGTCATATCCCGTGCTGTACTGAAAATTATTACTCCAGTTCGCATTTCCCCCGGGAGCCGTCACATCGAGGGAGGCTAACAAGGCCACCCCGTCCCCTGCATTCGGGTTCAGGGTAGTGTTGTTGTCACTATTCGATCCGTTGACCACCCCAAGTTTCCCATCCAGATAATCATCAAATTTATACGAGGACAAAACCCCCGTGTAGTAAAGGGGCATCACATTAAAAAGTATTCCGAACGTCGTGTTCATATTCGCAGGACGCTCCATTACCTCGTAACCCAAGGTGGAGACAAACTTGCCTACCTTAAAATCCCATCCGTTACCCACGGGAGCACGGATCGAGACATAGGCTTGCTCCAAAAAGAGGCTATTCGAGTTGTTGTTTGTATTATAGCCAGCGTTTGGACTCCGATTAAGGAAATAGGAAGCATCCTCTCCAATCATCACGTCAGTCCGGAATCCAGCTTGCGCTCTGTTTTCCGAGGTCATCGACTTCTCTAGAGCCAGTTTAACTGCATAAAGGTTAAAGTCGCCCCGTTGAGCCGTATCTGTGGCGTATCTTGTCGAAACCATCGAGTTATTTCCCGAGCCAGTAAAATTGTAGCTATAACCTGCATCAACATACCCACTCAACTTCACCCCTTTTTGAGCAGTCTCGACAAAGTTGTTCTGCACCATTTTTTTCGTGTCTTGCGCCGAAGCCTCGGGCGCGCTGTCTGCCCTAGAAAGGGAGATCGCGACCACCAAGGAAGTTAGGAGGAGTGCGGTGAGTTTTTGTATATTCATACAATGAACAAAACAAAATTAAGCCACTCGGGTCGAGCAAAAACCAATTACTTATCCCCTATCCGGCACTAGGGCTCACCCAACATCTACGGCGCGAGGGTCGCATTCAACCGCAGGAACTTCCTTCCGTCACCAGCGCGTGGCACGCTGAACTTTTTCTTCGTGAAACCTACCGGCACGCCAGCCTGTTCAATGCCCGTTGCATCTCCCACCACCTCCACCACCAATCCAGGTGTGGCGTAATCCAGCAGATTCGTCACCGCTTGACCGACTACACTGAGTGCCGTGTCGTCCGTGCGAACAATTGCCGTGATCGAGAGGCTGGTACCGTCCAACGCTGAGGTGGGCTGAACGCCTTCAACGCTCAGGTTGATTGCCCCTCCGATTGCATACTTGGCCAAATTGGCTGCATCCAGCGTTGCCCCGCCGCTCCAAACAGCAAACGTGCTCCCCACAGGCGCGACCGCCACCTCAATCGTGACTGTTGCCGTGGTGCTTCCCGTCCCGTTGGTCGCCGTCACCGTATAATCGGCTGAAGAGGCAGCCGCTGAAGGCGTTCCACTGATCACTCCCGAGGATATATCAAGGGAGAGTCCCAACGGCAGGGCTGGGCTGACCGAATAAGATGTCACTGTACCCGTCACCGAAGGATTCAGACTTGTGATCGCCGTACCCACCGTTCCGCTTGCCGATGAAGGCGTGTAGGATAGGGCGCTAGGCGGCAAGTCCCCTACTCGGGTCAAAGATGCACTGTTCAAAACCTCATCCAACTCGAAAGCATATCTTCCTGGAGTAACGCTCGCCGTTGCATTGTTGCCTGCACCGAATACTCCACCTTGACCCCACTTGTCAGGACTACCCCAGCCTTGGGTCACTCCATTTCCAACGATTTTATACTCAACCGCACTGGCACTAGTAAAATCGTACAGCAACTTCCATTTGAAATTACCAACCAAGGCCATCGAGTTGCCGTTGCCTCCATTAGCATCCCAAGCAACCGGTGTGGTGTAGTTTCCTGGAACCGTCACACTGCCAAAGCGAGTGACAAAACCAGCTGCTGGCTCGTACACGATCACTGTGCGTGTTTTTGTCACGGCCGGGTTGCCTGCCACATCTGTTGCGCTGTATGTAATCGTGTAGGTGCCCGCCACCGAGTTATCGACCGTGCCCGAGGAACTGACTGTGACGCTCGTGTCCACGTTGTCCGTGGCAGTGGCACCGGCGTCCGTATAAGGGGCATTCAAAGCGACACCAACCAAGGAGTCGCCACTAAGAGTAATCACCGGCGCAAGCGCATCATTGGCCCGGGTCGGATCCGTGCTGGCACTGAACTCCGCCCCGTTGGTGATGCCGTCGCTGTCATCATCCGCCGCCTCGTCACCCGTCAATCCATAAGCCGCAGAGTAAGCGGCAAAGTCAGAAAATACCGTTCGGGCAAAACTGTAGGTCAAGGTATCGTGGTTGATTTTGAGCGTAAAGTAACCGGTGGCATTTACTGCGAGAGGAATATTATTATCGAAAGTTCCCGGCGCAAGTGTGCCCGGTGTGGTGGCCACTCCCCAGTTATTGATCCAAGAGTTACCCAGAAACTTTAGATTAAAATTCCCAGAGGAACGGAAATTGTGACTCAAGGAATACTCAAACTCCTTCCCAGCATCCAAGGCCATAGTGTTCTCCGCCGTTGGCACATCACTAAATGAAGGCGTGAGGAAATCACCGGCAATCATCAAAGTGGCAAAATTCTTTTTTAGGGGGTTCGTCGCCCGCCCAAGGGAAGAAGTTCCGTTGACTTCGGCATCGTCATTATAACCATCGCCGTCAGTATCTTTTAGAAGAGGATTTGTGCCCAGCGCCGCTTCCTGAACATCGGTCAAACCATCATTATCGTCATCCGTGTCCGTATCATCCGGGATTCCATCCCCGTCGGTGTCGGTGTTGTCGACCGTCACCGTGATGGTCTGGGTTCCCGCCAATGTCTCGAAGTTAAGCCCCTGAAAGTTTCCCCATCCTCCCACGTCAGTAGTTTGAGTCGAGGGCAACGATCCCAAAGTCTGGTTGCCCATGTAGTTAATGTCATTATTGATGATCAGCGCCATAAATTTCACCGTTTGGCCTGCTCCCGACGGCACTCCCAAGGAGGCAATATTAAGGGAAAGCTCAAAACCCTTGTCATGTGTGGCGACATCCGTGACATCGACCGAAGGATCTGCGGCTAAAACCATCACGGGCCCGCCCGAGGCGGTTCCACCGTTCAGACAATTTCCGATGTAACTGCGACTTTGTGGCGAAGCTGGATTCAAAGGAAAAAGGGATGTCCAACCGGCCGACTGAATGTTGATTGCGTAATCCGGGGAAAATTCCGACTCAAAAGTCATACCATCCGTGGTGCTGGTGCCCAGATTATTCAACCTCCACTCCTCCCCGCCACCTGAGGAGAGATTGTTCACGATCTTGTTGGCCCCGCCACTTTTGGAATCGATAAAGATAAATACGGTGTTTCCGTTGGCTCGACCTGCGAGAAAAATATTCAAGGTTCCCCCATCCTGCTTGGCACTCAGGCTCGCTAAGGTGTTGCCTCCTCCCCAAGAGGAACTCAGAGTTTGTACCGATACAGGAGTTCCATAGTCCGCATCTCTCGTCCCGTCGACCGTGACCGCAGAGCGTGCACTGGAATTGAAAAACGGAGTCAGTCCAAGGGCCACGCAGAGAATTGCAAAACGATTGGGTACTATTTTCATCGATTCACCTCCTCACAACTTAGGTAATTTGCCTTCATGTATTCAATAGTATTGCTTACGAGATAAAGATATGCAACTAGGACTACTTATGAACAGTTTTAGCCGCTCAATATCAATTACTTATACAATAGAATAAGTCCCCTCCTTCCACCAGATTATCAACACTTATCTGAAATCACATATCTCCGCTAAACAAAAGGAGAGAAATACCAAAGATTCCTAGGAAATACTCAGCGCCAGCTAAACACGTCGTCGCACGTCTTCGTGGCTTTTTTGTCCGGATCTTCCTGTGTGCCGTTCTTCCCTAAGCTCACGGCGATTACTGTGACTCGGATATTTTCTTGAGTGCCTGACGATCCATAATACTCCACTCCTCCCGACTCGTTCGTGTCCATCTTCACACTGTACTGCTTTCCCCAAGGATCCTGAAAGGTGCCGTCGGTCTTAGCACCCTCCAAAAAGCGAACCCCCTTCGGATTCATCGTCTGCCCCTCTTTTTGAACCGTCATATCTCCCGATAAAATTTTCATCAGATCCTTCGATTCTTGTTCCTGGGTCGGCGGACCGTACCACGAGCTATACTCATCAGCTGCCGAATCCATCTTGGACTTGGCTACAGGCCACTGCCCATACTCCTGTTTGTAGGCTTTGACCGCAGCCACAATCGCCGTCAACTCCCCCTTCACCTTCGCCTTTTTTCCCGCCTCCATCGCCTTCGGAATCGCTACCGACATCAACCCCGCCAGCATTCCGATAATCGATATCACCACCAGCAACTCCACCAAGGTGAAACCCGCTTGGCCCGACCGTATTCCATTTTTTCTAAAAATTCTTTCCATAAATTGATCCTATCACTTTTCTCACTCCTCGCGATCAAATATTCCGACCCCTCTATCTCGCTCGCTCTTCCCGACAAATAATAGTAAAGAATTCCTGCCCCCATGCCGCCCTCCCCCACACCTCCCATCCGAACCCCTCGCCCTACCCCTCCCACCGACCCCAAAAGTCAGAAAAAAAAGTGGCTCGCCCTCACCGCCCTGCTCACCTCCACCCCTTTCCTCATCGCCATCGCCGTCCACCTCCTCGCACTCCTCGGCCTCGGTAGCATCGTCATCTTCAAAGGCGGAAATCCCCTCGCCATGTTTACCAGCGAAAATGTCGACTCGACCGACTCCGCCCCCGAATCCTCCGCCCCACCCTCGAATGAAGATGCACCCCCCGAAGATTCCGCCCCCGCCATGGCCGAAACCACCCCCACCGAAACCGATACCAGCACTGAAA
>CANIEM010000021.1 GCA_947466515.1 Verrucomicrobia subdivision 6 bacterium
ATCTTTCAGCCGCTCATTGTGCGCCGCTCACCGAAAGGCACTGGATTTGAATTGATTGCAGGGGAGAGGCGTTGGAGGGCGGCCCGAAAGCTGAATCTATTAAAAGTTCCTGTGATTGTACGTACGGCGACCGACCAGCAGGTGCTGGAGTTGGCCTTAATCGAAAATCTGCAACGGGCGGAGCTGGATGCAGTGGAGGAAGCGGATGGGTACGCCACGCTGATTGAAACCTTCGGCTTAAAACAGGAGGAGGTGGCGGAGCGGGTGGGAAAAAGTAGGGCGACAGTGGCCAATGCGCTGCGGCTACGGGGCCTACCCAGTGAAGTGCGCGATCTTTTACGGTCGAAACAAATTTCGGTAGGTCACGCCAAAGCCATTCTTGGGTTGACCGAACCCGCGGCTCAAACCGCGGTGGCTCGCGAAGTGGTCAAGAGAGGGTTGAGTGTGCGTCAGGCTGAAGCGTTGGTGCGTCGGCAAGTCTCTGGGGCACGAGGCAGAAAAAAGAGTAGGTGGACTCACTCGGCAGATTGGCGAGATTTGGAGTTACGATTGCAACGGGCGACGGGAACCCGAGCGCGGGTGGTGGGGCATGGGGATCGGGGTCAGATCGAATTGCCCTACACTTCACCGGAGGAGCTGGAACGGTTGTCGGTGCATTTGGGAGTTCGTCCCGGATTGTAAGCGAGACGCAAAATCGTCCATGAGCCAAAGAATCCGTCTGTTGGCGGAAGTGGTCGCAAATCGGATTGCCGCAGGAGAGGTGGTGGAACGACCTGCATCGGTGGTGAAAGAGCTGGTGGAAAACGCACTGGATGCTGGGGCGAAAAAAGTGGAGGTGAGTGTGGAGCGGGGCGGACGTTCTTTAATTCGGGTGAGTGATGATGGACATGGAATGGGACCTGAGGATGCGCTGCTGGCGCTGGAGCGGCACGCTACAAGTAAAATCCGCGAGGCCTCTGACTTGCTTGGGATACGGACGTTTGGGTTCCGCGGTGAGGCGTTGCCGAGTATTGCTTCGGTGAGCCGGTTTACCTTGCGCACGCGAGAGCCGGATTCTTTAGAGGGGACGGAGGTGGTTATTGATGGGGGGAAAGTGATCCGAGTGGGGCAGGCGGGTTGTCCTACGGGAACGAGTGTGGAAGTGCGGCAGCTGTTTGCCCATGTCCCTGGGCGAAGAAAATTTCTGCGGACGGAAGAGACGGAGTGGGGCCATATCGAGCAGGGGATTCGGTTAACCGCGTTGGCGCGTCCTGATGTTAGTTGGATTTTGCGTCGAGATGGAGCGGTTTTCTGGCAGGACAGTGCACGAGATGGATTGGAAGAGCGATTGGCGGCAGTTTTTGGGAAGAATTGGAGGGAGTCGGTTTTACCGGTGAAGACGGAGGATGGGGGTATGCGACTCCACGGCTATATCGGGCGACCTGGGATAAGTCGGGCAACGCGATCCGAGCAGATTCTTTTTGTAAACGGGAGGCCGGTGCAAAGCATGAGTTTGAATGCGGCACTGCTTGAGGGGTATCACAATGCCCTGATGAGGGGTCGGTTCCCTGTGGCGGTGCTTTTTTTGGAGGTGGATCCAGCGGGTGTGGACGTGAATGTGCATCCAGCGAAGAGGGAGGTGCGATTTCGACAGGATGGAGATGTGCGAAGATTTGTGGCGGGGGCGGTGGCAGAAGTTTTGCGAGGTGGAGAGGTAGGTCCTTTGCCCATGCCGACTCTTCACGGGGGCAGCACGGCGGCGTGGTCGCCCCCTCGATCCTTTACTGCTCCAACATTCCCCGCTCCGCTTCAGCTTGAGACTCATGAGCCTACGACCTCTGGATCTCTTGGTCTCGAGGTGCCCGCCGTGCGGGGTATTCCCGCTGGGTGGCGCTATCTGGGGGTGGTGGCGCATCTTTATCTGGTGGCAGAAAAAGATGGTGGGGTGGTGCTGATTGATCAGCATGCGGCGCACGAGCGGATTCTTTTTGAGCAACTTTTGCGGCAGGTGGCACAGGAGGATGTCCATGGGCAACGACTTCTTTATCCTGTGACGATTGAATTTCCCCCCGTGCAAGCGCAGTTCCTTCGGGAACGAATGGAAGATTTGGGGAAAGTGGGATTGGGGATTTCGCCGATGGGGGGGAATGCCTTTCTAGTGGATGCCTTACCCCCGCGAATTAAAACATTAGCGGTGGAGGAATTCCTGAGGAACGTGGTGACTGACTTAGAAAAGGGTGGAACCAGCCTGCGCAAGGATCGGAGATTGAGTGAGGAGGTGATTGCGAAGACGGTTTGTCGGCATGCGATTAAGGCGAATGACCGACTGAATGAGGAGGAGGCGGTGCGTTTGCTGGCGGATCTTTTGGCGTGTGAGTTGCCCTACACCTGTCCACATGGTCGGCCGACGATGATTTTGCTGAGCAAGGCGGAGCTGGAGAAAAAATTCGGGCGGACTGGTTAAATGAATCGCGAGCGGATTTATCTGGATCATGCGGCGGGGAGTTCCCTGGGGTTGAATGTAAGAGCAGAGATGGATCGGGTGTTGGGATGCAGCGGAGCTGCGCCGAGCGGGGGGCATCGTGAGGGGAGAGAAGCGCGGGAGGAGTTAACCAAGGCGAGGGGTAGGGTGGCAGAATTTTTAGGAGCGAAGGATGAGGAGGGTGTGATTTTTACTTCTGGTGGAACGGAGGCGGTTCAGTCGGCCGTGCGAGGTTGGGGCGAAGCGGTGGGTAAAGGGACGATTTATCTGAGCGAGATGGAGCATCCCGCGGTGGAGAGTGCGGCTCGACAGTTAGAAAAGAGGGGTTTTGGGTTGGTACGAATTCCTGTGGACGGGGAGGGAAAATTGAGGTGGGAGGAAGTGAAGGGGATGTCGGGAGAGGGCTTGGTCTGCGTGCATTTGGCTCATCACGATTTGGGAACGGTGCAAAATCTTTCCGAAGCCAAAAGGTTTGCGGAGCGGACGGGGGCGAAACTTTTTCTGGATGGGACACATGGGGCGGGTTGGGTTTCGCTGGATGTGGAGAAAGGGGGGGCTGATCTGGTGGCGCTGTCGGGGCATCGGTTGGGAGGACCGAAGGGGGTGGGGGCGCTTTGGGTAAGGTCTGGAACTCGGTGGATGAGTTGGTTGGAAGGGGGAAGGCGGGAGGGGGATCGGCGGGCGGGAACGGAGAATCTTCCTGCGATTGTAGGATTGGGGGTGGCGGCAGAAGAGTGGATGAAAGATGGAGAAGAGAGACGAAAGCAGGTGGGTAAGGCTCAGAAGATTTTGGCGGGTGGGATTTTAAAGAAGGTGCACACGGCAAAGTTGCACGGGACGAAATTAGGAGCGGAGCGGAGTCCGGCCCATCTTGCCTTTAGTTTTAAGGGGTTGGAGGCGGAGAGTTTGGCACTGGTACTGGATCGGGTGGGTTTGGCAGTGCGAGGAGGTAGTGGGTGTGTCACGCGGGAGATGAAGATTCCTCCCGGGATGAAGGCGATTGGGGCGGAGGAGGGGGAGGCGAGGGCGTTGATTCTTCTTACCCTTGGTCTGAATAGCCAAGCGGAGCAGATGGAGGAGGCGGCAACTCGTGTGGCTGAAGGGGTTGATCGGTTGACGAAGGCCTTGCCTGGCTCACGGGAGCAGGTTGAATAAGACAACCATGAAAAAGACAATCCGTTTCAAGAAAGAGAAAGATACGAAAAATACCGTACGATTTATGGAGGAGCCTGAGGACGGTCAACCTCCGGTGGTGGGCACGCTCTATATTCAGAAGTGGTTTGTGAAGGAGCGGGATCAGGTAGAGGTCACGATCGATCTGGGCGGAGATTGAATCGGTCGCGGAGGGGTTAAATTCTTGAACTGCGAGCTGGGCGAAGCATCTTGAGAGCAGTGAACTCGTTTCTTAAAATCATCGGCACAGCCTGCTGGTTGGGGGTTGGGTTGGTTGGAGAGGGAAGGGGTGCGGCTTCGCCAGTGGGAGTGGAAGTGGATGGGAAGAATCCGATCCGTGATATTCCAAGCGACTTTTGCGGATTGAGCTTTGAGACCAAGATGGTTCTGCCCAATCCGACGACAGGCAAATCCTACTTTTCTGCAGAAAACTTGCCACTGATCAGCGCTTTCCGAACTTTGGGGATTACCCACCTTCGGGTGGGGGGGAATACGGCGGAGCGGGCGACGGTGAAGATACCCGATCTCAAAGACATTGATCACCTCTTTGCCTTTGCTCGAGCGGCGGGGGTGAAGGTGATTTATAGTGTGCGTTTACAGAAAAACAGTCCTGAGGAGGCGGCAAAGATTACGAAGTATGTTACGGAAAAGTACGCGGATCTCCTTTCGTGTTTTATTTTAGGAAACGAGCCGAATAAGGATTTGAAGTATCCGATCTTCCTGGAGGAGTGGAAAAAGTTTAGGGAGGTGATTGTTTCCTCTGCGTTTACTCCTAGCGCCAAGTTTTGCGCGCCTACGGCAACGGATAAGAATCCAGATTGGGCGAGGGATATGGCTGGAGAACCTAGGATGAAAGAGATGCTGGCGATGATTGGTCAGCACTACTACCCAGGTGGGGATGGGCCGAATGTGAAGGATATAGTGAAGGCGAGATCGGACATGCTTTCCCCAGCCTGGCATCCGAAGTATCAGGCTTTTTATGAGCTCTTCGTGCCTGCGGTCTTGCGGAACGGGCTTAAGTTTAGGATGAATGAAACGAGTAGTTTTTCGAAGGGGGGAGCTGTGGGGGCGAGTGATACTTATTCGGCCTCGTTATGGATTTTGGATTATTTGTACTGGTGGGCTCATCATGATGCGAGTGGGGTGAACTTTCATTCAGGGCAAAAAGTGTTACCGGGGATAAACGGACCGGATAAGCCCAATGTGTACACTCCCTTAACTTCCTCGGAAAAAGGTTACACCCTTTTGCCACCAGCCTATGGGATTAAGGCGTTTACACTGGGGAGTAGAGGAAAGTTGCTTCCGGTTAAGGTCATGGCGAATCGGGATGGAGTGAATCTAACGGCGTATGGGGTCAGTGGGTCGGATGGTTGTCTTTATGTGACACTGATCAATCGCGAGTTTGGTCCGCAAGGTAAGGCGGCGGAGGTGACCTTGGATTTAGGGGAATCTTATCTGCGGGGAGAGACGATTTCGTTGTCGCAGGAGAGTGGGGATATTGCGGTGGTGGAGGGAGTGTCCTTGGGCGGGGCTAAGTTTGGGGAGGATGGAAAGTGGGCAGGGGAGTGGTCTCCATTGGGCAAAGGTCTGGGAAAGAAAAAACTGAAGGTAGGGGTGCCCTGTGCCACGGCGATGGTGGTGAAGCTATCGAATCCATAGTCGAAAAATCCCTTGGCGGGGTGTTGGATCTTTCTTTTGGATTTTGGATTGGGAGAAAGTTAGGCAGGGTAGAGGGATGAGTGATGCAAAGGGTCTAGGCTGGCGGGATGAGGTGATGCAGAGATTGCGTCAGGTGAAGTATCCTGGGTTTACGAGGGACATTGTCTCCTTTGGGTTGGTGCATGATTTAGATTTGGAAGGAACGGATCTTAAATTAACCCTAAAGGTTTCGACTCCTGATCCGACTTTGCCAGAGAAGTTGGGGCAAGAAATTCGGGATGGGATGAAGGGGTTGCTGGCGGTGAAGAGCGTGACGATTCGGACGGAGGTAGCGCCTCCGGCGGCAGTCGCTTCGACTGGGGCCCAGGGTATCGAGGGGGTGAAGAAGATTATTGCGGTGGCCAGTGGGAAGGGTGGTGTGGGGAAATCTACGGTGGCCTCTAATTTGGCGGTGGGCCTGGCTCAATCGGGATTGAAGGTGGGATTATGCGACTGCGATCTTTATGGGCCGAGTCAGGCTTTGATGTTGGGCTGTCGCGACGGAGTGCAGGTGGAGGAGGGGACGGAGCGGATTGTACCCGCAACGTGTCATGGGGTGAAGTTGATGAGCATGGGGATGTTGTTAGGGGATGATAGTCCGGCTGCTTTGCGTGGACCGATGGTGACTCGTTTCACTCAGCAATTTCTGCGGCAGGTGGCATGGGGGGAGTTGGATGTGCTGGTGTTGGATTTGCCCCCTGGGACGGGGGATATTCAGCTGACGATTGTACAAACCGTTAGTTTAGATGGGGCGTTGATTGTGACGACTCCTCAAGAGGTGGCTCTGGTGGATGCGCGAAAGGCGATCGCGATGTTTCGTAAGGTGAATGTGGAGATCTTGGGGTTGGTAGAAAATATGAGTTATTTTGTGGTGCCAGGAACGGAGGAGAAGCACGAGATTTTTGGTTCGGGGGGTGGAAAGCGGGAAGCGGCGAGGCAGAAGGTTCCGCTGCTGGGAGAGATACCGTTGGATCCAGAGGCGAGAAAGTGCGGGGATGAAGGAAAGCCAGTGTTACTGGTGCGAGCGAGCGCCCCTGCTGCGGTGGGGTTCCTTAATTTAGTCAATTCTGTGACAAAAATTTTGTTTCCAAACTTCTCTGCATAAGCAGTTTAAATTAGAGTATAAAAAAGGAAACTACTTGCGCTCCGTCGTTCCTGCGCCAAGTTCCCCTTATGGGTCCTTCGGTTTCTGTTGGGCAAAAAACGGAGTCGAATGCGGTTTTCCGCAATTCGGCTTTGTATCGCGAATTTCTTTTAGAGCGGGAGGAGATTTTACGCCATAAGTGGCATCTGAGTGAGCAGGCGGGCTATGATGTAGGATTTGAGAAGGGTCTTTTGGATTGGATTGTTAAACATCGGAGTGAGTGGAGGATGAATCGGGAAAAAGAGATCGCTAAAGAACAGAGCTGATTTTAAGATTTAGATACGACGCATGGCGCGTCCTTTAACGGGAACCTGTGAGTTCCTCAAGGAGGCGGAGATGGCAGAGGTAAAGATGATGGATGGGGAAGCTGTACACCGGGCGGTGCGGCGTATTGCCCATGAAATTGCCGAACGGCAAGCCCAAGGAAATGTTGCTCTAGTGGGAATTCAAACGCGTGGAGTGCCTCTGGCCCATCGTTTGGCCAAGGAATTTCAACTGATCGAAGGGGGTGGGGTTCTGCCGGTGGGTTCCTTGGACATTAGTTTTCATCGCGATGATCTGGCGCAGAATGTGCCCGTACCGAAGGGTTCGGAGGTGCTCTTTGACCTGCAGGGGAAAACAGTGATTTTGGTGGATGACGTACTTTTCACGGGTCGGACGATTCGGGCGGCTTTGGATGCGTTGTGTGATTTGGGTCGGCCCAAGATTATTCAATTGGCGGTCTTGGTGGATCGTGGGCATCGCGAGCTTCCGATTCGCCCTGATTACATTGGGAAGAATCTACCTACCTCGCAGAAGGAGAAAGTGCGGGTTCGATTGATGGAGGTGGATGGAGAAGACGCGGTGATTTTGGAGAAGGGATCAGGATGAGTGTGACTTGGCAGCGAAAGGATCTGCTTTCTCTGCGTGAGTTGAGCGCGGAGGAGATTGGTAAGGTTCTCTCTACGGCGACAGTTTTTAAGGAAATATTGGGGCGACCGATTAAAAAAGTGCCTGCTTTGCAAGGGAGGACGGTGGTGAACCTATTTGTTGAGCCAAGTACACGGACGAGGATTTCTTTTGAACTGGCGGCGGTACGATTGAGTGCGGATGTGGTTAGTCTGGACAGGGAATCGAGTAGTATTCGCAAAGGGGAAACCTTGAAGGACACGGCAAGAAACTTGGAGGCGTTGCAAGCGGGGACGATTGTGATTCGGCATCGATCGGCAGGAGCGGCCCACTTTTTAGCGGAGCGTCTGAAAGCTTCGGTGATTAACGCGGGGGACGGCTCGCACGAACATCCGACTCAAGGGTTGTTGGATACCTTTACGATTCAGGAGAGGATGGGGAAGATTGCGGGGGTGAGGGTGTTGATTGTTGGAGATATTATCCATAGTCGGGTGGCGCGTTCGAACCTGTGGGCTTTGACGAAGTTGGGGGCGAAAGTGAAGTTGGTGGGTCCGTCGACCCTCTTGCCGAAGGAGTTTGCAGAGCTTGGTGTGGAGGTTAGTCATGATTTGGAGGGAGCGCTGGAGGAAGCGGATGTGATTAATTTGCTCCGGATTCAGCATGAGCGGCAGGTCCATTCGCGAGTGCCATCGATCGGGGAGTATGCGGCACTGTTTGGGTTAACTACGGAAAGATTTCGGCGGTGTAAGCCTGGGGTTTTGTTGATGCATCCTGGGCCGATTCATCGAGGGGTGGAAATAGCGAGTGAGCTGGCGGATGGAGCCAACTCGGTAATTTTGGATCAGGTGACGAATGGGCTAGCGGTGCGAATGGCGGTTCTTTATCTGGTCTCGGGGGGTCGGGGAATTGGGGGGGAGACATGAGAGATATCTTTTTGCAGGGAGGCTTGGTGGTGGATCCTGCGACGAAGCGTGAAGCCAAGGGGGATGTCTTGGTGCGGGAGGGAAAGATTGCTGAGGGTAAACCCGCGAAAGATGCCTTAGTCCTGAAGGTTGAGGGCTTGGTGGTGACGCCTGGGTTAATCGATCCGCATGTGCATTTGCGGGAGCCAGGGCAATCGGCCAAGGAGACGATCGCGAGTGGGACGGCGGCGGCGGTGGCGGGGGGATTCACGTCGGTGATTGCGATGCCGAACACTTCACCAGTGGCGGATGGACCGAACACCATCGCGTGGATGCGTCAAAGGGCGAAGGAGACAGGGGTGGCGAATGTTTTTGCCACGGGCACGATTTCCATGGGGCAAAAAGGGGAGCAGTTGGCGCCGATTGGGTCGCTCCGACAGGCGGGAGTGGTGGCAATTACGGATGATGGGCACTGCGTGCAGAATGCGGAGTTAATGAGGCGTGCTTTGGAGTACGCGCGGATGTTTGATCTGCCGGTCTTGGACCATTGTGAGGACAAATTTTTATCGGCCGGCGGAGTGATGAATGAGGGCAAGTGGTCGCGGATTCTGGGTCTACCCGCATGGCCTTCGATTGCGGAGGAGGTGATTGTGGCGCGGAACGTGCTTTTGTCGGAGCTGACGGGGGCAAGGATAGTTTGTCAGCACATGAGTTCGGCGGGCTCGATTCGGATTTTGCGGGAAGCGCGGGCGCGAGGAGTGCCGATTGATGGGGAGGCTTCGCCCCACCACCTTTGCCTAACGGACGATTTGGTAGAGGGCTATGATACTTCCTTTAAGATGAATCCCCCTCTACGGACACGGGCGGATGTGGAGGAGGTGAAAAGAGGAGTGGCAGATGGAACGATCCGATTTTTGGCAACGGACCATGCGCCGCACTGCACCTACGAGAAAGAAGTGGAGTTTGATGAAGCCCCTTTTGGGGTGGTGGGGCTGGAAACGGCGCTGGGGATTTATCTGACGGAGTTAGTGCATAGCGGGATGCTGTCTCTGCGAGAGATGGTGGTTAAGATGAGTGCGTTCCCCTCAGAATATTTTGGTCTGGGTCGGGGTAGCTTAGCGGTGGGAGCGGTTGGGGATGTGACGGTGATTGATCTCGAGCGGAATTGGACGGTGCGGAAAGCGGAGTTTGCCAGCCGTGGAAGAAATACTCCGTTTGAGGGGCGGGAGTTGAGGGGGCGGGCGGTGCTGACGTTGGTGGATGGGCAGATTCGCCATGATCTGGACGGGCGGGCGAGTTCGTCTTAAGGTTTGAACAGAATGGAAGGACTACTTGCCTTAGAGGATGGGACGATTCTGCGGGGCAGAGGTTTTGGCGCGGCGGGGTGGGTGGTAGCGGAAATGTGTTTCAACACTTCGATGACGGGATACCAGGAAATCTTGACCGATCCGAGTTACCGCGGGCAGGTGGTGGCGTTAACTTGTCCCGAGATCGGGAATACGGGGATCAATCCAGAGGATGAGGAGTCGGATAAGCCACAGGTGTCGGGATTATTGGTGCGACGATTGACTCGCCGATCGACTCATTGGCGCCAGAGGGAAACGCTGGATATTTATCTACAGAGGCACAAAATTCCTGCGCTTGAGGGAGTGGACACGAGGGCGCTGACGCGTAAATTGCGGACGGAGGGGGCGATGAAGGGTGTACTGGCGACAAATGGGATGTCGGCGGAGGAGGCGATCGCTCAGGCGAAGGCGTGGCCTGGATTGGGGGCGAAAGATTATGTGGCGGAGGTGACCTGCAAGAAATCGTATGAGTGGGATCCTGAGGGCACTGATTTTCCGGCTCGCTTGGGAGAAGAGAAGGGGAGGATGCCTCCAGTACGCCATCGGGTGGCGGCGATCGATTGTGGGATGAAGCGCAACATTCTGCGACTGCTTCGGGCGGAGGGATTGCAACCGGTTGTTTTCCCCGCGCAGGCCAAGGCGGAAGAAATACTAGCAGCGAAGGTGGATGGAGTGTTTCTTTCCAATGGCCCAGGGGATCCGGCGGTACCGACGTATGTGCATCAGACGGTTCGTGATTTGGTTGGAAAGAAACCGATCTTTGGGATTTGTTTGGGGCATCAGATGTTGGCCCACGCGTTGGGGGGGAAGACTTTTAAATTAAAATTCGGCCACCGAGGAGGAAATCAACCGGTGAAGGATTTGGCGACGGGCAAGGTGACGATTACCAGTCAAAATCACGGATATGCGGTCGATCCGGACTCTTTACCGAAGGGAAAAGTGGAGGTGACCCATCTAAATTTAAATGACGGAACCTGCGAGGGGATTCGTCTGATTTCGGGTGGAGCTTTTTCCGTGCAGTACCATCCTGAGGCGGCGCCAGGCCCTCATGACGCCGCTTATTTTTTCCAGCAGTTTGCTGCACGACTCGACGCGGACGCAGAACGCGCCTAAAAAAGGTTCGTATGCCGAAGCTTATTTCTGAGAGCAAAGAGATTCCGCAGTTGATAGTTGAGTTGACGGGATTGCGCATGGCGGTGGGGCGGATCGATGGAAATGAGGTGCAGGTGGTGCATGGCAGTATTTCTTCTCGTCACGCGGAATTGGTGCTTGAAGGACAGGAGTATCGGGTGCGGGATTTGGAGTCAACGAATGGGACGCGAGTGAACGACGAAAAAGTAACTACGGCGGTTTTACAAGACCGAGACCGTTTACAATTTGGGCAGGTGGCTTTTCGTTATGAGGGGGCGGTTGCGCGGGCAGCGCTAGCCCTACCGTCGGCTGGGCGTGGCTTTCAGGCGGAGATTGGGATAGATGTAGGCGTCCCAGAAAACTTTCGTAACTTATCTCCTATCAGTGGGAAAGCTAAGGGGGGCAGTTTAGATTGGCTCCTTTGGGCTGGGGCGGTGGCGGCGGGTTTGGGGTTAGCCTTTTATGTTTTTCGCATGTTTTCGGCATAGCAAAAAAAATATATTTTTTTTGCAAGAGAGGGTTGACACAGAGGGGTGGGTTCAGGCATGCTTATCGTTTCCCCTTGGGTCGTTATCTTGTTCGAGTCGCAAGGCTTTGAAGCAGATTTCGTGCCGAAGAGGAAAACGCCGGGCGAATTCCGGAACCTTTTTGGGTTCCACCTCGCCCATGTAGCTCAGTTGGTAGAGCACGTCCTTGGTAAGGACGAGGTCACCGGTTCAAACCCGGTCATGGGCTCTGTCGCGGTTAAACCCCGATCGGGGAGACTGACGACGGAATTCCAATCCGGCGCGAGTGGAGATGGGAAACCGCAGGACAAGGAGAACAGTATTTATGGCAAAAGAGGCATTCAACCGTTCGAAACCCCACGTTAACGTTGGTACAATTGGCCACGTTGATCACGGGAAAACCACTTTAACCGCAGCGATCACCACCATCCTGTCTAAATCAGGATTGGCGGAAGCAAAGGCGTACGACCAGATCGACAACGCGCCGGAAGAAAAAGAGCGCGGGATTACGATCAACACCTCGCACGTGGAGTACGCCACGGAAAATCGTCACTACGCCCACGTGGATTGCCCTGGACACGCGGATTATGTGAAGAACATGATCACGGGCGCGGCGCAGATGGATGGTGCTATTTTGGTGGTCAGCGCAGCGGACGGTCCGATGCCGCAGACGCGCGAGCACATTTTGCTCGCTCGCCAAGTTGGCGTGCCTGCCTTGGTGGTCTTTTTGAACAAGGTGGACATGGTGGACGATAAGGACTTGCTCGAGTTGGTGGAAGTGGAAGTGCGCGAACTTCTTTCCAAGTATGAATTCCCTGGGGACACCATTCCGATCATCAAGGGAAGTGCCTTGAAGGCGTTGGAGTCGGGTGACCCAAAGAGCGAAGCGGCCAAGTGCATCATCGAATTGATGGCGGCGGTGGATAAGTTTATCCCAATCCCTGAGCGTCCGAAGGATCAACCCTTCTTGATGCCGGTGGAAGACGTGTTCAACATTGAAGGCCGAGGCACGGTGGTGACTGGCCGAGTGGAACGCGGAATCTTGAAAAAGATGGAAGAGGTTGAAATCGTTGGAATCAAGCCGACGGCCAAGACGGTGGTGACCGATGTGGAAATGTTCCGTAAACTCCTCGATACCGCGGAAGCGGGCGACAATGTCGGCCTGCTCTTGCGTGGCACGAAGAAAGAGGATGTGGAGCGTGGCCAAGTCATCGCGAAGCCTGGAACGATCAAACCCCACACTAAGTTTAAAGCGACGGTTTACGTCTTGAGTAAGGATGAAGGGGGTCGCCATACACCGTTTTTCAACGGGTACCGACCTCAGTTCTACTTCCGGACGACCGACGTGACGGGCGTCGTCACTCTGAAGGCTGGCGTAGAAATGGTCATGCCTGGAGATAATGTGGACATCGAAGTCGAACTGATCACCCCGATCGCGATGGAGAAGCAGATTCGCTTCGCTATCCGTGAAGGTGGCAAAACAGTCGGCGCCGGACGGGTCACCGAAATTCTGGCCTAAACGCCAGGTAACAAGACCGGAGGGAACGGGATCTCGCTCCTTGGAGTGGGATTTCCACCAGCCGGACGGATGGAGGGCAGTAGCTCAATTGGTAGAGTAGCGGTCTCCAAAACCGTCGGTTGGGGGTTCGAGTCCCTCCTGCCCTGCACCTGAAGTCAGGAGAAAGGTTTGGCAACTATGGAAATGTGGAAATTTGGAGGAAGTTGGGTGGGGACGATCGCTCTAGGAGTACTCTCCTTAGGCGTCGCCTTCCTGCTTTTCCGTTTTCGCATGACTTTGGTGAAATTTCTCAGTGAGGTTCGGGCGGAGTTGATGAAATGTTCGTGGCCGTGGGATCCGAGTGAGACGGGGGTTCGGCGTTATCGTGAGCTGATTGACAGCACGGCGGTGGTGGCGATGACTACACTAGTTTTGGCAGCCTACACCTCAGGATTTGATTTCCTGATCAGCCGCGTGGTCGGTTGGTTGGTGAGGTTTTGAGGAAATGACAATGACTGATGTAGTTACTACTCCTTCGGAAGCCGCATGGTTTGCGGTGCATGTTCTCTCTGGGCAGGAGACGAACGTGAAGCGCCATATGATGATGCGGATCAAGACGGAAGAGGTGGGTGAATTTGTGGAAGAGGTGGTGATTCCGACTGAGCGCATTTCGGAAATCAAGCGTGGCAAGAAGGTGGAGACGGAGCGAAAACTTTATCCAGGATACTTGTTTGTGAAGATGGCTCTTTATGATTTGGAAAAGAAGTTACATGAGCGGCCTTGGTATTTCGTCAAGGAAACTCCGGGGGTGTTGGGCTTTGCGGATGGAGATCGTCCCACTCCGATGCGTCCTTCTGAAGTGGAGGGGATGCTGACCCAGATTCGGGACAAAGAAGAAAAGATTACTCCGAAGGTTATTTTCGTGGTTGGGGATCGCGTCAAAGTAGGGGATGGTCCCTTCCAAAATCAAGAAGGGGTGATTGAGGAAGTGGATACGGAGCGGGGTCGCGTGAGGGTAGCGGTTTCGATTTTCGGCCGTTCGACTCCGGTCGAGCTGGAATATTGGCAGGTGGAGAAAACCTAAGGACTATTTATGGCAAAAGAAATCACTGGAGTAATTCGGTTACAGATCCCTGCGGGTGCGGCTAATCCCGCACCTCCCGTTGGACCGGCTCTCGGTCAGCAAGGGGTCAACATCATGGCATTCTGTAAAGAGTTCAATGCCCGTACGGCGAAGGACGCTGGAAACATTTTCCCTGTGGTCATCACGGTTTACAAGGACAAGACGTTCACTTTCATCACAAAATCCCCGCCCGCCTCGATTCTTTTGAAGAAAGCGGCGGGGTTGGCTTCCGGCTCGAAAGAGCCCAATCGTTTGAAGGTGGGCAAGGTGACGAAGAAGCAGGTCATGGACATCGTCAAGGTGAAGCGGAATGACTTGAATGCGGCTTCGGATGAAGCGGCTTTTCGAATCATCGCTGGGACGGCTCGTCAAATGGGCCTGGAGATTGCGGACTAAAGGAGATTTTGAATATGCCGAAGAAACCCAGCCGTCGTTACAGTGAAGCCAGCAAGTTGCTCGAGCCAAAGAAGCGCTATGCGGTCGGTGAGGCGGTGGCTTTGCTCAAGAGTATGCCGGCGGGTAAGAGCAAGGGGAACCCGAGTGTAGATCTCTCTTTTCATCTAGGTGTGGATCCGAAGCAGAGCGATCAAGTGGTACGTGGCACGGTGAGTTTGCCTCATGGATCTGGCAAAACAGTACGGGTAATTGTTTTTGCCCAAGGAGCTCCGGCGGAAGCGGCTAAGGTGGCGGGTGCGACTTTGGTTGGATACGCCGATTTGATCAAGAAAGTGCAGGAGGGGTGGGCAGATTTCGATGTGGCGGTGGCGACTCCTGACGCGATGATTGAGGTGCGTAAGTTAGGAAAAGTGCTAGGACCCCGTGGCTTGATGCCGAATCCGAAATCGGGAACGGTGACGGAAGATACGGCCAAAGCGGTCAAGGAGTGCCAAGCGGGCCGAGTGGAATTTAAAATCGATAAGGGTTCCAACCTGCATGTGAGTTGTGGAAAATTGAGTTTTGAAGGCAAGCAGCTTGGGGAAAATGTTTCAGCAGTTTTAGATGCGGTTTCACGATCTCGTCCGCAAGGCGCGAAAGGGAAGTATCTGCAGAATTGTGTTCTTTCCGCTTCATTTTCGCCTGGCATCCCGATCGCTGTGACTGAGGTAGCCGCTGGCTCGGAAGATTGAGTACCCAAGGAGAAATTATCTAATGAAAGAAGAAAAAGCCTTAGTAATTGAAACGCTACGGGAGTGGGTGAAATCCTCCCCGTACCTGATTGTATTGGATTATACGGGCATGAAAGTCTCTGAGTTTTCCGAACTGCGTGGTCGCCTTCGTAAGGTTGGCGCAGCGGTTAAAGTCGTGAAAAATACCCTTTTTAAGCGGGCGATCGGTGAATCCGCTTTGTCGGGGCTGGATAAGGATTTTGTCGGCCAGACGGCGGTGGTGGCGGGTGGCAAGGATGCTCCGGCGGCGGCGAAGGTGATTAAAACCTTCAAGGCGGAGTTTACTCGGCCGGTGCTGCGTTCGGGGGTGATGGACGGCCAGTTGCTTGGCACGAAAGAGCTGCTGGTCTTGGCGGATCTTCCTTCGATGGATGTGCTTCGTGGGAAAATCTTGGGAGCCATTTCTGCACCTGCTTCGACCTTGGTTCGCCTTTTCGCGGAACCCGGAGCGCGTTTGGCGCGAGTGGTGCGGAGCAAGGCAGACGCGGCACCCGCGGCTGGAGTCTAAAGATGTACATGAAAGGCAATCAACTTGTGTTAGCCCGGGAGCCTTTCCGGGATAATTCGATCACGGGTGTGATCGGCTAACCAGGAGTAAACATTAACACTCTGGCTCGGCGTAATGCGCTCGAGCCGGAATAGGAGAAAACATACTATGGCAATGAATCTAGAAGAAGTCGTGACGACCTTGAGCGGATTAACCGTTCTGGAAGCGTCGGAACTTGTAAAGAAACTCGAAGACAAGTGGGGCGTGAGTGCTGCCGCACCAGTGGCAGTGGCGGCTGCGGGTGGAGCTGCCGGAGCGGCCCCTGCGGAAGAAAAAACAACTTTTGAAGTCATTCTAAAGGAAGCTGGCGCGAATAAAATTGGCGTGATTAAGGAAGTGCGCGTGGTGGTACCTGGACTGGGCCTAGCGGATGCGAAGGCTTTGGTCGAGGGAGCCCCCAAGTCACTTCGTGAAGGCGTGACCAAGGATGAAGCAGCTGAAATTAAGAAGAAATTAGAAGCGGCCGGCGCCAAGGTGGAGATTAAATAACCCAAACCCCCGGATATCCGGGTTAAGGAGTACGTAGCATGTCGAAATCGACCAAAGTCGAACGGGTGAATTTCGGGCGATTGCCCGAGACGGTAGCCATGCCGAACCTCATGGAGGTTCAGCTTGATTCCTACCGCGCATTCCTACAGGAAGCGACAAACCCGAAACAGCGTAAGAGTGATGTCGGCCTCCAAGCCGTCTTTCGCGAGGTCTTTCCCATCGAGTCATACGATGAGAAGATCAAGTTAGACTTTAGTCATTACGAGCTCGGGAAGGCCAAAAATGGCCCGATTGAGTGCCTGCGTGAAGGGGTAACTTATGCTGCCCCCCTCTATGTAACTTTCGTTTTGTATAACGATGGTTCTACGATTGAGGAGCGGGTGTACATGGGCGAACTCCCCTTGATGACGAAGCAGGGAACCTTTGTGGTGAACGGAGCGGAGAGGGTGATTGTCAGCCAGCTCCACCGTTCCCCTGGGATCTGTTTTGAATCGAGCATCCATGCCAATGGTAAGACCTTGCACAGCTATCGGATTATTCCAGATCGCGGATCTTGGTTGGAAGTTTCCTATGATACTTCGGATCTGCTCTATGTGCATTTGGACCGTCGGAAACGCCGGAGGAAGTTTCTCTTAACCACCTTGTTGCGCGCGCTGGATTACAGCACGGACGAGGATATTATTTCGCTCTTCTATCGGATTGAGCCGATGAAGTTGGCGGAAGATTTAGAAGAGAACGAATTGAGCCAGAAGGTGCTGATCAAAGAAGTGCGTGATACAGCGAACGCTGATTTGGTAGTGGCACGGGCTTTTGAACCTCTGACCAAAACGGTTGTCCGGAGTCTTTTGGACCTCGGTTTGAAATCAGTTGAAGTGGTCGATATTCGGGTGGATGACACCATCTTGAAGTGCCTGAAAAAGGACCCTTCGAAGGATACCGAATCCGCCCTCAAGGAAATCTATCGGCGTTTGCGCCCCGGCGATCCCCCCACGGTGACGAATGCGAAGGCGCTCTTAAAGCGTCTTTTCTTCGATCCTAAGCGTTATGACATTGGTCGCGTAGGCCGGCACAAGCTGAACCAGAAGCTTGGTCTGCAAACCGACTTGCTTACTCGGATTCTAACTCGGGAAGACGTGGTGGCCGCCACCAGTTATCTGATCAACCTTCGCTTGGGCGAGGGGACGACGGATGACATTGATCATTTGGGCAGTCGGCGTGTACGGACGGTTGGGGAGCTTCTTTCCAACCAGTGTCGGACAGGCTTGAGCCGGACGGAGCGGTTAGTCAAAGAGCGAATGACGTTGTTCGACGTCAATACCGAAGGAATGACTCCGCAGAAATTGATCAACCCGAAGGCCTTGTCGGCTATGATTCGAGATTTCTTTGGCCGGAGCCAGCTCTCGCAGTTGATGGACCAGACGAACCCGCTGAGTGAAATGACGCACAAACGTCGTCTCTCCGCCCTTGGACCAGGGGGTCTGAGTCGCGAACGCGCGGGATTCGAAGTTCGTGACGTGCATCCTTCCCATTACGGGCGGATATGTCCGATCGAAACCCCAGAAGGGCCGAACATCGGTCTGATCTCCAGCTTGTCGACCTTTGGACGGATCAATGAATTCGGATTCATTGAAACTCCTTATCGCAAGGTGGAGTCTGGAAAAGTCACCGATGAACTCGATTTCCTAACGGCGGACCAAGAGGAAAACTTTATCGTAGCGCAGGCAAATACGGCAGTGGATGGTCACGGCAAGTTTACCTCGCCGAGAATATCCGTGCGCTATCGCGGCGAGTTTCTCGAAGTCGAACCTGACAAGGTGCATTACATGGACGTGTCGCCGAAGCAGTTGGTTTCGGTGGCCGCTTCGTTGATTCCTTTCTTGGAACATGACGATGCGAACCGAGCTTTGATGGGCTCGAACATGCAACGCCAAGGGGTACCTCTGCTCATTTCCGAAGCTCCAGTAGTGGGGACAGGGATGGAAGCGAAAGTGGCCAAGGATTCGCACGCAATGATTGTCAGTGAAGGACCGGGTAAGGTTGCCTCGGTCACCGCTCGGCAAGTTATCGTGACGGAAGACGGCACGGCACCTGAAAACCGCAAACGGATGAAAACCGATGCGGAAAAGGGTGTTTATGTGTACGACCTTTTGAAGTTCATGCGCTCGAACAACGGGACGTGTGTAAACCAGCGGCCAGTGGTGCATGTGGGCCAGCGAGTGAGCAAAGGCACAGTAATTGCAGACGGTCCTTGTACGGATCAAGGGGAATTGGCCCTTGGACGCAATGTGGTCGTGGCCTTCATGCCGTGGAATGGTTACAACTTCGAAGACGCCATTCTTTTGAGCCAGCGCTTGGTCAAGGAAGATGTTTACACCAGCATCCACATTGAGGAATTCGAGATCTCGGCCCGAGATACCAAGCTCGGACCCGAGGAAATCACACGGGATATTCCTAATGTTGGTGACGAAGCTCTCAAAAATCTCGGACCCGACGGGGTGGTTCGGATCGGAGCGGAAGTCAAAGCTGGGGATATTTTAGTCGGCAAAATCACGCCGAAGAGTGAGACGGAGCTGGCGCCAGAAGAGCGTCTACTTCGGGCCATCTTCGGTGAGAAAGCGGCGGACGTGAAAGATAGTTCGTTGGTGGTGTCTTCAGGATCGGCTGGAATCGTGATGGATGTGAAGACAACTGGCGGAGCGATCAAGAAGGACTTTATCAAGCTGGCCCCCGGCGAAGCCAAACGGCACGCCAAAGGGGTGGATGATAAGTTCATTAAGAAACATGCGGAAATGAAGGAAGAGCTGACTCAAGCCCTTTCGAACATTTTGCTGAATGAAAAAATTCCACTCGACGTAGTTAATGCGGAGACTGGGGAAATTATCATTCCGGCGAATCGCAAGATCACCAAGACGCTGTTGCGGAAAATTGCTGACGTCTATAACCACATTGAAATCGACCCAAGTCCTATCCGGATTAAAATCCGCGAAATCATCTCGAGCTACGAACAGAAGTTCAATCAGCTGTCCAACGAGAAGGAAATGGAAATGGAGCGCTTGGAGTCTGGAGAAGATATTGATCCAGGAATTATCAAGATGGTTAAAGTCTACGTCGCAGCCAAACGCAAGATTTCAGTTGGAGACAAGATGGCCGGACGTCACGGAAACAAGGGTGTCGTGGCGAAGATCGTCCCCGAGGAGGACATGCCGTTCTTACCTGACGGCACTCCGGTTGATATTATTCTTAATCCTTTAGGGGTGCCTTCCCGCATGAATGTCGGGCAGGTGCTGGAAACCCATTTAGGAATTGCGGCCCGAGCCCTTGGATTCAACGTGGCCACCCCCGTCTTTGACGGAATTAGTGAAACGAAGATTCGGGAGTTCCTGAAGAAAGCGAAGCTCGATGAAGACGGAAAATCTGTCTTAGTCGACGGACGCACGGGTGAACTTTTCGATCAACGTGTGGTCGTCGGTTTGATTTACATGATGAAGTTGCATCATTTGGTGGCAGACAAGATCCATGCTCGGGCGGTCGGGCCCTACTCCTTGGTCACTCAGCAACCGCTGGGGGGCAAAGCGCAGTATGGTGGTCAGCGCTATGGAGAAATGGAAGTCTGGGCGATGGAAGCCTACGGGGCGGCCTACACCTTGCAGGAACTCCTCACCGTCAAATCGGACGACGTGGCGGGCCGTACGCGGATCTACGAGAGCATTGTCAAAGGTGACAATTCGTTGGAAGCGGGCACGCCAGAATCGTTTAATGTATTGATCAAAGAAATGCAAAGTCTCTGTCTCGACATTAAGGTCGGCGAGCGGAGTCGGGTGGTGGATGAGGATCTGCAAAAGCCAGATATCCTTATCGAAGCCGCTTAATCTCAATCCAGAAATACCTAATACCCCATGAACAAACAGACCCAATCGGCTCGTGAAATCCTCGGAATGGAGAGAACTGTCGGCTTTGACCAGGTGAGCATCACCGTGGCTTCGCCAGAATCAATTCTTTCTTGGAGCCGAGGCGAAACGAAAAATCCTGAAACGATCAACTACCGTACCTTTAAACCTGAAAAGGGCGGGTTGTTTTGTGAGAGAATTTTCGGGCCGACAAAGGACTACGAATGTTCCTGCGGAAAGTACAAGCGGATTAAGTTTAAAGGGGTAATCTGCGATCGTTGCGGCGTTGAAGTCACGCTCGCGCGGGTGCGCAGGGAACGGATGGGCCATATTGAGTTAGCGGTTCCGGTGAGTCACATCTGGTTCTACAAATGTATGCCCAGCCGCTTGGGATTAATGATGGATATGACCGCACGAGATCTCGAGCGAGTGATCTATTATGAAGATTATTTGGTGATCGACGAAGGGAAGACCCCACTCAAGCCCAAGCAGTTGCTCACGGAAACTGAGTACCGCGAAGCGCAGGAGCAGTTTGGCGATTCTTTCATTGCCAAGATGGGGGCTGAGGCGATCCGCGATGTCTTTAAAAAGATCGATTTGGATGAGCTCTGCACAGAGTTAGAACAGCAGTTGGAAACGACGAAGAGCAAACAGACCCGCAAGAAAGTCGCCAAACGGCTGAAGTTGGTCCAAGGATTCCTCACAGCAGGATCGCGTCCTGAGTGGATGATTCTGGAAACGCTTCCAGTGATTCCGCCTGACTTACGTCCTTTGGTGCCGCTGGAAGGTGGTCGTTTTGCGACGTCGGATTTGAACGATCTCTATCGTCGGGTGATCAATCGGAATAATCGGTTGCGTAACCTACTCCAATTGAAGACGCCTGAAGTTATTATCCGCAATGAAAAGCGGATGTTGCAGGAGTCGGTCGACGCATTGATGGACAATGGTCGGCATGGTCGGGCAGTGACGGGTGCGGGCAATCGTCCGCTCAAGTCTCTTTCGGATATGTTGAAGGGTAAGACGGGACGTTTCCGGATGAACTTGTTGGGCAAGCGGGTGGATTATTCCGGACGTTCGGTCATCGTGATCGGTCCGGAGTTGAAGCTAAACGAGTGCGGTTTGCCTAAGAAAATGGCTTTGGTTCTGTTTGAACCTTTCATTATTCGGCGCCTGAAAGAGTTGGGACAAGTGCACACGGTGCGCTCGGCGAAGAAGATGATTGAGCGAAAAGAGGCGATTGTCTGGGACACCTTGGACGAAGTGACTCGGGAACATCCTGTTCTCTTGAATCGCGCCCCGACGCTTCATCGGCTTTCGGTGCAGGCTTTCGAACCGAAGTTGATCGAAGGCGACGCCATTCGAATTCATCCTTTGGTTTGTACGGCTTACAATGCGGATTTCGACGGGGATCAAATGGCGGTGCATATTCCTCTGAGCGTGGAAGCGCAATTGGAAGCCCGTTTGTTGATGCTGGCACCAAACAACATCTTCGGACCGAGCAATGGACGCCCGATCACGACGCCGAGCCAAGACATTACCTTGGGTTGTTACTACCTGTCACAGAATCCGATGAAGACGACGGAAAAGGCAGGGGCAACGAAGAAGCGTTTGAACGCATTCTCCGATGCGGACGAAGTTGAATTTGCGATCAGCGAAAAGAGCATCAAGATCCATGATCTGATTCTTTTCAAGAACCCTGATCTTGGACGTGAGACGGTCTTTGGGGATGCCACGAAGAAGTTCATTGAAACCACTCCAGGTCGGGTGGAGTTCAATAGCATCTGGCCGAAAGAGATGGGCTTTATCAATAAGCCCTCTGGCAAGAAGCAGCTGGGTGAAATTATTCTCCGTTGCTACGAGAAATCCGGTCACCAAGCCACGGTGGAGTGTTTGGATAAGTTAAAGGATCTTGGTTTTAGCTCGGCCACACGATCGGGTGTTTCTATCGGGATCAATGACATGATTATCCCCGAAGAAAAACCGGCGGTTCTTGAGCGAGCGCGTGGATCGGTTTCTCAGGTGGAGAAGCAGTACCGCATGGGTGCGATCACTGACGGAGAGCGCTACAACAAGATTGTCGATATCTGGACCCAAGCGACTGAGGAAATTTCCTCTGCGATGTACCGCACGCTTGAGCATAACGAGGGACGGAAAGACTTTAACCCTGTCTATCTGATGGTGGATTCAGGGGCGCGAGGAAACCGGAACCAAGTTCGGCAGTTGGCCGGAATGCGGGGTTTGATGGCAAAGCCTTCGGGCGAAATCATCGAACGCCCAATCACGGCGAGCTTCCGTGAAGGTCTCTCGGTTTTGGAATATTTCATTAGTACCCACGGAGCCCGCAAGGGGTTGGCGGATACGGCCTTGAAAACGGCGGATTCTGGTTATATGACCCGTAAACTTTGCGACGTGGCCATGGATATTATTATCCGTGAAGACGATTGCGGAACTGATCGCGGGATCTGGGTTAAGCCGATCATGGAAGGGGACGACGCGATTGTGCGTCTGCGCGACCGGATTTATGGTCGGACCTCTTGTGATGATATTGTGGATCCAGTGGGCAAGCGGAAGATCGTTTCCGCGGGCGAACTGATCTCCGAGAAAGCAGCAGCAGCCATCGAAGATCTCGGTCAGGAACGGGTGAAGATCCGTTCTGCGTTGACCTGCGAAACGAAGCGTGGCGTCTGTATCTCCTGCTATGGATTGAATTTGGCCACAAATCAGACGGCCAAACTGGGTGAAGCGGTTGGGATTATTGCTGCCCAGAGCATTGGAGAGCCCGGCACGCAGTTGACCATGCGTACCTTCCACATTGGAGGAACGGCCTCGCAGATATTTAAACAGCCTCAGATCAAAGCGAAGAACGACGGCACAGTGCAGTACACGGAATTGCGCACGGTGACCGCCTTAGAGGGGCATGACATTGTTTTGAATAAGAACGGTTTTATCAGCGTGCACGCGGCCGATGGTCGCGAATTGGAGCGGTATCCTGTGGTGATTGGCTCGATGATCTCCGTCCCAGAGGGCGGCAAGGTGAAGAAGGGTCAGAGCTTCGTTCAGTGGGATCCGTACAACGTTTCCATTCTGACGGAAAAAGCCGGTCGAGTTGAGTTTAAGGACATCCTCGAAGGTGTGACGATGAAGAAAGAGGTCGACGAGACTACTAAGTCGGTCGGCACGGTTATCATTGAGCACAAAGAGGATTTGCACCCACAAATCGCGATTGTTGATCAGGCGGGTGCAGTCATCGCGGCTTATAGTATTCCTGCGGGCGCCCACATTGAGGTGAAGGACGGGGAGAAAGTCCAGGCAGGTCAGCGGATGGCCAAGACGCCTCGTAAGGTTACCAAGACAAAGGACATTACTGGCGGGTTGCCTCGAGTGGCGGAACTTTTCGAAGCTCGTCGTCCGAAGGATGCTGCGGAGATCGCGAAGATCGACGGCGTGGTGGATCTCCAAGGAAATGTTAAAGGAAAAAAGAAGTTAGTTATTCGGGATCCTGTTACCCAGACGGAAGAGGAGCATCTTATCTCTCTTTCCAAGCATTTGATCGTTTACAAGGGTGATACGGTTAAGAAGGGGCAGCAGCTAACCGAAGGACCGGTGGTGCCTCATGAAATTCTCGAGGTCTGTGGACCGCAAGAGTTGCAAGAGTACTTGGTCAACGAGGTGCAAGAGGTCTACCGGTTGCAAGGGGTAGAGATTAACGATAAGCACATCGAGATCATTGTTCGGCAGATGCTGCGGAAGGTGAAGATCACCGAACCGGGCGATACCCAGTACCTTTGGGGTGAGCAGATTGATCGGATGGCTTTTGAGGATGCCAATCGGGAGATCGAACAGAAGGGGGGCAAGCCAGCAGAGGCGACCCCAGTCCTGCTCGGGATCACCAAGGCTTCGCTCGAAACGGAAAGCTTTATCTCGGCGGCTTCCTTCCAAGACACCACTCGAATTCTGACTGATGCGGCGACGCTCGGGAAGGTCGATAAGCTTTTGGGCTTCAAGGAAAACGTCATCATGGGTCATTTGATTCCTGCGGGGACGGGCTTTAGCGCCTACCGCAAGATTAAACTCCTCCATTTGGGGGAGCCTGTGGGAGAAGCTCTGATCAGCACGCAGCCTGAGGAAGAAAGAGCCCGAAAAGTGGCTCTGGATATCCCCGCGGCTCTCGCGAGTTGATGGGTAAAACTTTTCGAAATCGCTTGCCAGAGAAGTGATTCTTGGGCAGGATTTAAATTTCCGCTGTGATTCGGCGGTCGCCTGAAAAGGTTGACTGACTTGATCTGGTGGCATGCGACGGCCCGTGCGGGTCGTCCTCCATGCGAGCGCCTTGAAGCGCTTTCTGGAACCCTTCAGGGTTTGCCGTCGGTCTTGAATCGATCGGGGATGAGGGACTTCAAAGTAGTATATGCCGACGATTAATCAATTGGTCCGACTTGGTCGCTCCCGCATTGAACGCGGCACGAAAGCCCCTGCCTTGCGCGGATGTCCTCAGCGCCGTGGGGTGTGTTTGCAGGTCATGACCCGTACGCCGAAGAAGCCGAATTCAGCGCTCCGAAAAGTGGCTAAGGTCCGTCTTTCCAATGGGGAAGAGGTGATTGCCTACATTCCTGGGGAAAATCATAATTTGCAGGAGCATTCGATTGTTTTAGTGCGTGGTGGGCGGGTCAAAGATTTGCCAGGGGTCAGGTATCATATCGTCCGCGGGACTTTGGATGCGCTGGGAGCTTCTGGCCCGAGCAATTCTAATAAGCTTTCTCGGATGGTCTCCCGTAGTAAGTACGGGGTGAAACGTCCGAAGGGTGGTGCGGCCAAAGCGGCCAAGGCAGAGAAACCAGCGGCCGAGGCGAAAGCCTAATTTAAGGAGATTGATTTATGTCCCGTCGTCGCCGCCATCTTTCGCGTAAAACCCTTCCGGATCCGGTCTTTGAAAGTCTCTTAGTTGGTCGGATGATTGGGTATATTCTTAAATCAGGAAAATTTTCGACGGCGAGTCGCTTGGTTTACAATGCGATTGAGCGAGCGAACGAAGGAGGCTCGGGTGGAGATCCTTTGGCGGTGGTGCAAAAAGCTGTGGAAAATGTGAAACCACGTCTGGAAGTTAAATCTCGTCGGGTGGGTGGAGCGACCTACCAAGTCCCCGTGGAAACCACTCCTGAAAGGCAGCTGGCTTTAGCTTTGCGTTGGCTGGTGGACCTAGCGAATAAGCGCAAGGGAATATCCTTTGAGAAGGCCTTGGCCCAAGAGATTCGGGATGCAGCAACGGGACAGGGAAATGCGGTAAAGAAGCGTGATGAAACCCATCGGATGGCCCAAGCGAATCGGGCCTTTGCGCATCTGCGTTGGTAAGGAACTGATTTATGCCTCCTACCCAAAGTTCAGCCCGTAGTTATTCCCTCGAACGGACGAGGAATATCGGGATCTGCGCGCACATCGATGCGGGCAAGACCACACTGACGGAGCGGGTACTTTTCTATACGGGTAGCATCCATAAAATGGGTGAAGTTCACGAAGGCACCACGGTGACAGATTGGATGGAGCAAGAGCGGGAGCGCGGTATTACGATTACTTCGGCAGCCACGACCTGTTTCTGGCCGGTTAAACCAGATAAGGGCTTAGTGAAAAGTTTCGAAAAAACAATGAACCGGATTAATATTATTGATACTCCGGGACACGTGGATTTTACGGCGGAGGTGGAGCGCTCTTTGCGGGTGTTGGACGGCGCTATCGCGGTATTTTGTGGGGTGGCGGGTGTGCAACCGCAAAGCGAGACTGTTTGGCGTCAAGCGAACAAGTACGGGGTGCCTCGGATTGCCTTCGTGAATAAAATGGATCGGACAGGTGCTGATTTTGAAAAAGCGGTGCACGAGATGAAGACTAAGCTCGGAGCGAATGCTTGGCCGATTATTATGCCACTGGGAAAAGAAGGGGAGCTGGCAGGGGTGATTGATCTAATCAACCAAAAGGTGATTGCGTACAAGGATAGCAAAGAATTTGGCTCGGTTTATGAGGTGAAGGATATTCCTGCTGAGTTGCAAGAGATGGCCAAAATCGGTTTGGATGAATTGATCGAAGCAATCGCAGATTGCGACGAGGAAGTTGGCAATCTGTTTTTGAACGAAAAAAGACCTACGACTGAGCAGTTGAAGGCGGGAATTCGTCGAGCCACGATTGCGAACTTGTTTGTGCCCGTGGTAGGGGGTTCTGCTTTTAAGAACAAGGGAGTGCAGTCTCTGGTGGACGCGGTAGTCGAGTTTCTTCCTAGCCCTATCGACATTCCTCCTGCGATTGGGCACAGCACGGAAAATCCTGAAGAGCGTGTTCCTGTTTTGGTTGATGATAACGCGAAATTTTGTTCTTTGGCTTTTAAGCTCTGGACCGATCCCTTTGTTGGGAAGTTGATCTTTTTCCGAGTCTACTCAGGGAAGTTGAGCAAAGGTGAATTCATTTATAATTCGCGCACAGGAAAACGCGAGCGCGTCAGTCGCTTGATTCAGATTCAAGCAGACAAGCGTGAAGATATTGAATCCGTTTTTGCAGGGGATATCGCGGCGACTGTCGGTCTGAAGGATATCGCAACCGGCGACACCTTGCGGAACGAAGATTACGAGGTGACGCTGGAACCGCCGAGTTTCCCAGAACCAGTTATTTCGATGGCTTTGGAACCGAAGACGAAAGGGGATCGTGAGAAGATGGGAGAAGCCCTCCAGCGTCTTTCAGAGGAGGATCCTACTTTCCAAGTACAGAGCAACGAAGAGACTGGTCAGACGATTATCAAGGGGATGGGCGAACTTCATTTGGAAATTATTTGCGACCGGATCAAGCGTGAATTTAGCGTTGAGACCAACTCTGGGGCGCCCCAAATTGCCTACAGGGAGACGATCACCAAGAGCTCGGGTGGTGAAGGTAAGTTGATCAAGCAGTCGGGGGGTCGCGGGCAGTACGGGCATGTGATTTTGCAAGTGGAACCACAAGAGCGTGGGAAGGGGATCACCATCGAGAACAAAGTGACGGGTGGGAATATTCCGAAGGAGTACATTCCTGCAGTGCGCAAAGGGGTACAAGAAGCGGTGTTGAATGGGGTATTGCATGGAAGTCCTGTCATCGACATGAAAATTGAGATTATTGATGGTTCTTATCACGAGGTGGATTCGAATGAGTTGGCGTTTAAGATGGCAGCCATTTTTGCGGTGAAAGATGCGATGCAGAAAGCGGGCCCGATCCTGCTTGAGCCTATCATGCTGGTGGAGTGCTCTACTCCCGATGAGTACCAAGGGGATATTCTTGGGGATATTAATCGTCGTCGGGGCAAGATTATGAATGTGGACTCGAAAAATCTGACATCAGTAGTGAAAGCTGAAGTGGCCTTGGCGGAAATGTTTGGTTACGTCAACACCATCCGTTCTCTTTCTCGCGGTCGTGCTGCCTATTCGATGGAACCTTCCCATTTCGAGCAAGTGCCCGCCAGTGTGCTGGCTCAAGTTACGCAACAAAAGAAAGGCTAAACCTATGGCCGCTACCCGCATCCGCATCCGTCTAAAGTCTTTCGATTTCCGCCTGCTGGATAAAGCAGCTGGAGAAATTGCTGAAACCGCCTCGCGAACGGGCTCGCGAGTGGCTGGTCCGATTCCCTTGCCAACGAAGATTGAGCGTTACACCGTCAATCGTTCTCCGCATTGCGATAAAAAGAGCATGGAACAATTTGAAATACGCACCCACAAACGGCTCCTGGATATCTTGGAGCCCTCCGGCAAGACGGTAGACGAGCTGAAGAAGCTTAACCTGCCTGCAGGAGTTGACATCACTATTAAGATCTAATTCCAAGGAGCCCAACCCATGATCGAACGATTTGGCATGATAGGAAAAAAGCTCGGCATGACTCGGATCTATGATGATCAGGGGCTGGCGACTGCGGTCACGGTTATCTCTGCAGAGACCAACACGGTTTACGAGGTACGGACAACGGAGCGTAGCCGCGTGAATGCGGTGGTCATGGGAACTGGGGAGCGTAAGGCTTCGCGGACGAACAAACCTCAGCGGGTGGCTTTCGAAAAAGCTGGCCGTAAAAATCCTCTCTTTTTGCGTCAATTCCGTGCCGCTCCTGCCGATCTTGTGGTGGGTTCGGAAGTTGCAGTGACCCGTTTTAAACCTGGCCAATTGGTAGACGTTTTAGGGCTTTCCAAGGGAAAAGGTTTTCACGGGGTCATGCGGAAGCATAATTATGCGGGACAAGCCGATGCACACGGTTCGACTACCCACCGAAGGAACGGGGCAATCGGTTGTCGCTCGACTCCTGGTCGGGTCTACAAGAACGCGGGAATGCCCGGGCATCTCGGCTTGGACAACTGCACTATTCAAAATTTGCGGGTGATGCAAGTACGAGAGGTGGAAAAGCTCATATTGGTTCGTGGGGCAGTTCCCGGACCCAACGGTAGTGTAGTTCTGGTGCGCGATGCGATTAAGGAACCGGCGCAAGCCTGAGGTATTTATGAGCCAAGCTAAACCAGTTAATCTAGTCGCAGCGGAGAAGGCCTTGGGAGTGGAGCTTTTCAAAAATCGGAAAGCGAGTCAGGCCTTACACGAGGCGGTTACGGCGTATCGCGCCAACCGTCGTTCGGGAACTCATTCTACCAAGACGAAGGGCACGGTGGATCTTTCTGGTGCCAAGCCTTGGAATCAGAAGGGCACCGGGCGGGCTCGGGCTGGATACAAAGCTTCGCCTGTTTGGCGTGGTGGAGGGGTGGCCTTTGGTCCGCATCCTCGGAGTTACCGCAAGGATGTTCCGAAAACGGTTTTGCGGACGGCTTTGCGACGTGCTTTGAGTGACTTGGCTGGCCAAGGAAAATTGCTCACAGGAACAATTCCCAGCTTAAAAGCTCCAAAGACAAAGGATCTCTTGGCTTGGTTGAAGGATTCAGGATTACCTCTTTCAGTTCTGCTGATTCTGTCGAAGCCTGAAGGAACCCTTTTGCAGGCGGCGGGGAATCTACGAGAAGTAGACGTCCGTCCCGCCCGTGAGGTGAATGCGGAAGATCTTCTGCGGCGTCAGCAGGTTTGGGTTTCGGAAGATGCCTTTGTGGAACTTGGGCGTCGTCTGCAACCGAAAGCAAAACCTGAGGTACTCTCATGAGAAACCCAACCGAAGTTATTTTCCGGCCACGAATTTCCGAGAAGGGGACTCGTTTGGCGACGGCGCATAACCAGTACCTTTTTGAAGTGGCGCCGAACGCGACTAAGTTAGAGATTCGCCAGGCGATCACCTCCCTTTTTGGCAAGAAGGTGATTCGGGTGAATACCTTGCGTCGCAAAGGAAAGTTCCGTCGTTCCCGTCGTGGGGAGCCGGGTCGGACCAATCATACGAAACGTGCGATCGTCACGCTGGCGGAAGGCCAGAAAATCGAACTCGCCTAGGAATAATTATATGGCCTTAAAAGTATTTCGCCCTTTGACTCCATCGCTTCGTTTTACGATGCTCCATGATTTCTCGGAGTTGACTCGTGATTCGCAGCCTGAAAAAAGCTTGCTGCAGAAAAAGAACCGCACGGGTGGACGGAACGCTCACGGGCGGACGACATGCCGAAGTCGTGGGGGTGGGCATAAAAAGAAGTTGCGGATTATCGAGTGGAATCGCCGTGCACGAACGACCGCGGGCAAGGTGATTGGGATTCAGTATGACCCCAATCGTACCTCACGTTTGGCTTTGGTTGAGTACGGGCCAAAGGATCGGGCCTACATGCTGGCGCCTGAAGGTTTATTGGTTGGGATGACGGTTATCGCAGGTATGAAAGTGGCGGCTGAAGTGGGCAATGCCTTGCCGCTTCGCTTTATTCCTCAAGGTTTGCCTTTGCATAATATCGAGTTGGTCCCTGGACGTGGGGGTCAAATGGTTCGCTCGGCAGGTGCTTCTGCGATTTGTACCGCAATCGATAAGGATTATGCGTTGGTCCGACTCCCTTCGGGAGAGTTGCGAAGGTTGCATGCGGATTGTTACGCCACGGTGGGTCAAGTGGGCAATGTTTCGCATGAGAAGGTCAGTTTAGGAAAAGCGGGTCGCTCTCGTTGGATGGGGCGTCGTCCCCACACTCGGGGCATGGTGATGAATCCAGTGGATCATCCGATGGGGGGTGGACAAGGAAAGAGCAAGGGGGGTGGAGGTCGTCAGCATCCAGTGTCGCCTTGGGGTCAGTTGGCCAAGGGATTAAAAACCCGTCACCGTCATAAGCCTTCCAGCCGATTTATTGTGGAAGATCGTAGAAAGAAGAGGTCCTCATGAGTCGTAGTCTGAAAAAAGGTCCGTTTATTGATGACCATTTGATGGAGAAGGTCCAAAAGATTGGCTCTGGAGCAAAGAAGCCGATCAAGACTTGGTCGCGCCGTTCGATGATTCCGCCTGACTTCGTCGGTCATACTTTCCTGGTTCATAACGGGAAGGTTTTCAATCCTGTTTTCGTTACTGAAAACATGGTGGGTCATCGTTTAGGTGAATTCTCACCTACGCGTATCTTTAAGCGTCACGGTGGGCATACGGAGAAAGTGACAAAGTGATGAAGTTCTTTCTCCTTCTTCTAGGTTGCTTGGCGCCTTTTGCTTTTGGGGAAGTGCCTTCGTCGAGCAAGACGAATGAACTCCTGATGGCTCAGGCTGAAGCTCAAGCCTATCGGGAAGCGTGGAGTCAGCTCCAGAGGCGAGATGAGCTTCTTGGATTGAGTGCCTTGAGTGGGGATGTACAGGATAGCCATGACAAAGTGGTACGTCTTTCGGGTGAGTTGATTCGTGCGGAGAAAGCGCTGCAAGCTCTAATGAGCCAGGCGAAGAATGTAATGGCCAGTGCCACTGCGTGGGCGGGGGAGACCAGTCCAGTAAAGAAGGCGGCGGCGCGAGCGGAGTTCGAATCCACCAAACGGACATGGGAAGCGCAGATGGTTGCGGGCAGTAGCCCACGGGCTCTCGCCTCTGGGGTGACGGATGCACAAATTGTGGCGGTAGACCCCGCGCAGCAGTCTTTAGTTTTGAATCTGGGAAGTCGGCAGGGCGCCCGCGAGGGGATGCCATTCCGGATTGTGCGTGGGGATCAGGTGATTGGAAATTGTCGTCTGTTGGAAGTCCGTGAACTCATTTCTGCTGGAATGACGGAAAAGCTGACGGATGGCATTCAACCCAAGGTAGGGGACCGAGTTTCGGTTCTCGCACAAAAATGAGTACAGAAATTCGCACTGCTCGCGCAG
>CANIEM010000022.1 GCA_947466515.1 Verrucomicrobia subdivision 6 bacterium
CACCCAAAACCTCCCCCCCCCCCTTACCCCCTCCCCATTTCCCTCCGCCAAACCCACCTCCTCCCACACCTCTCTCTTCGTAAAAAATGGCCACCTCACCCTAATCCTTCCACCCCTTTCCAGTTCCCTCCTACTTCCCGCCTATCCCTAAACTGGTGTCAGACACGTGTCTGACACCAATCAAAAATATCACCGCAACTTTTTCCTATATCTCAAGTTTAATCCCCTATGGGAAGACCTATACGCAGATACAACCCACACACTTTGCTTCACATCTGTAATCGCGGTTCGCGACAAGAGGAAATTTTTTCCGATCCCTACGACTTCAACCATTGCGAGAATATTCTTCATCATGCCATCTCCCAACACTCTGTCTCTCTCCTCTGCTACTGCTTGATGCCCAACCACTGGCATCTGCTTGTCTTGATAAAGGAAACCCCCGACCTCTCTAAAATGATGAAAATGTTCACCTCAAATCAAGCAAGGCAATGGCGCTGGAGACACGAAACCGTTGGCAAAGGCGCCGTGTACCAAAACCGCTACCGGTCTCACGAAGTCGCTCGGGGTCGCGGATTTTTAAAAGTAGCCCACTACATCGAAAGAAACGCTTTCACCGCTGGTCTATGCCCTTCTCCATCCCACTGGCCTTGGGGAAGCGCCCACCCCCAATCCCAGCTTCTTTCTATTCTCTCCCCTTGGCCTCAAGAAAAACCCGAAAATTGGAAAAATCTTCTCCTCCGCCCACCTTCACCCCATCTAGCAACTGAAATCGCCACCGCCCTCCGTAGCGGTAAGCCCTTCGTACCAAGCCCAATCTCAGTTTCCTAAGCCCCACGACCGAACGAGATAAAATTCCCCAGCCCGCCCCAAAATCTCCCACTGCGTGGCATTAAACTCCTCACGAAAAATCTCTCGCAAAGTAATTCCTTCCACTCTCTCCCCTGCCCCCAGTCCCCTGCGCAGTTCATCCGGCTTCTCGAACAATCTCCCCTTGGCCTCTTCTGAAACCTCCACCACCACATCTGCATCCCGCCGATTAATCCAGACATTGCGATCTAACCTAAAAATAAACCCCGACGCCCTCGCTCGATAAATAAAAAGCCGCGCAGGCATCCGCTTCTCCACCAACCGAGCCAACGAACGCACACTCGCCTGTCTTCCAAGTAAATCATTGATTCTCTCCATCTCCCCACTCGCCCCATGCCAGAACAGCAACGCTACCCCTGCTACCCAACCCACTTTCAACAAGCCATCCCCTTCCCTAACTTTTACCCACCATGCAAAATTCAAAAGCACCGCAAGACCTGTCGCCCCACCTAAGTACATCGCAGAAGGAACGACCGTCGACGCCTCACTCCAAAAATGCCGCACCGCCCACAATCCAGGACCCACCAACCCCAAAAGAAATAAAGCCATTCCCCAACCAATTTTTTCCCACCCCCCACCCAATCCACGCCTCAAACCCATCGCTAAAGCCAATGCCAATGCTGGGTAGATCGGTAAAATATACGTTAGCAGTTTCGATCCACTACAACTCACCACCACAAAAGGAATAATCACCGCTCCTGCTAACCCCCACTGCATGGAGGTCATCGAACGGTCTTTTAGTTTCCTCCATCCCGCTGCCCCCAATCCCAGCAAAAATCCCGTCCACGGCACCGTCCCAATTACCAAAATCGGAAGAAAAAACCACCATGGTTTCGAACGCCCATGCGTGGTGCTGGCAAAACGCTCCACTAACTCATATCCCAGGAAATATTTCCACAACTCAGGATACTTCAAGCAAACCAACACAAACCAACTCAGCGCCACCCCGAAAGTTAATGCTATCCCGCTTTTCCACGGAAGAGTCAGTTTTTGTCCACTCCTTTTATCCGCCCACCCCCAAACCAATGCCGCCGATAGCGGTACCACCCAAGCCATCGGACCTTTAGCCAAAAATCCCATCCCCATACAAAAGAAAAATAGATAACCCCACCCCCTCCACCTCGCACCCAGCCCCACCTCCACCAAACAAGCCATCGCAGCCGTCACCCAAAACGTCAGGCTCATATCCAACGTGATCTGCCGCCCCAACGCATACGGTTCCACCATCGATGCCAAAATCAGTGCCGCCATCCACCCCATTTTCCGCCCTCCCACCCGCCAACCCATCCAACCCACCAACCAGAGAATTCCCACAAAGGCCAAGGCCGAGGGCAACCTCGCCGTCCACTCGGAAACCCCAAAAAGTCGCATCCCCACCGCACTAATCCAGTAGACAAGCGGTGGCTTGTAAAATTGCTCAATCCCATTGAGCCGAGGAATCAAAAAATCTCCGCTCGCCGCCATCTCCCGGCCAATCTGTGCAAATCTGCCCTCATCAGGTTCCAGTAATCCAAAAGAACCTAAAAATGGAAACGCCACCGCCAGCGCTAGAACCAAAAGCAGGAGTCGTTCCTTCCATTGGGGCCGATTTTTCATTTCCCGATACTGCCAAAAGTTTTCTATCGATCCAAGCTCGAGCCTTGAATCACCTCCTCTTTCCATCAATCATCATCCTATATGTGCGGCATTGCTGGATTTACCACCAACCGACACCACCCCGCTAAACCGGAGGCGGCCCTCTCCGCTATGACCAACGCCCTCCTTCATCGAGGGCCCGACGCCGAGGGCGCCTACGCTGATCCCGCTGTCCGCCTCGGCCACCGCCGCCTCAGCATTCTCGATCTCGCCGGCGGAGCCCAGCCCATGTCTTCCGCCGATGGACGCTGGCACATCGTTTTTAATGGAGAAATATATAACTACCTCGAACTCCGCCGCGATCTCGAAGCCCGCGGAGCCACCTTCCGCACCCAGTCCGACACGGAAGTCCTTCTCCAAGCTTGGGCTGAAGACGGGGCCGACTGTCTGCCCAGACTCAACGGCATGTTTGCCTTCGCCATCTGGGACTCACGCGAGAAACGCCTCGTCCTCGCTCGCGATCCCCTCGGTATCAAGCCACTTTACTACGCCAACTATCGTGGTGAACTTCTCTTTGCCTCCGAACTTCGTTCCCTTCTCCGTTACCCAGATTTTCGGCCCGGCCTCGATCCCTCTTCCGTTAATAAGTACCTCGCCTTCGGCTATATCCCCGCTCCCTCCACCGCCTACGCCGGGGTGCGCAAGCTGGAGCCCGGCCAAATGGTCACCTGGTCACCCGCAGGTCGCCGAACTGAATATTTCTGGGATCTGCCCATTGAGGATAATCCTGTTGGAGCAGGAACTTTTGATGAATCCGCTAAAACTACCCGCGACCTTCTTCGCGAAGCCGTCCGCTACCAACTCCGTAGCGATGTGGAGGTCGGCATCCTTCTCAGCGGCGGGATCGACTCAAGTGCCGTCGCCGCCCTCGCCGCCCCTCTCGCGGGTCGCAAGCTCCACTCCTTCTCCATCGGCTTCCAAGAAGCCTCTTACAACGAACTCCCTTTCGCCGAAGAAGTCGCCCGCAAAGTTGGCACGCAACATCATCACCAAACCCTCACCGCAGGGGATGTCGTCGGTGCCTTACCAAAAATTTATCAAGGACTCGATGAGCCTCTTGGCGATGCCTCTTTAGTTCCCAGCTGGTTTCTCGCTCGTCTCGCAGCCGGTCGAGTCAAAACCGTTCTTGGTGGAGACGGTGGAGATGAACTTTTCGCAGGGTATCCCAGCTTTCAAGCTCACCTTCTTGTCGAACGCCTCTCCTTTCTTCCCATCGGTATCCGCGACGCCATTAACCATATCCTCCAGCGCCTCCCAGTATCTCATAACTACAAGAGCGTCCCGTTCATTCTCGCTCAGCTTCTTAAAGGACTCGGCCTGCCTCCCGAAATCCGCTTCCTCCTTTGGATGGGCGCATGCGGCAATACCGAGCGTAATGATCTACTATCCCCAGATATCCGCAACGAACTCCAACGACATAACCCCTTTGAAGATGTCACCCGACTCGTTCGCCGGAGTGGTCTCTCCGGTGGACTCGAACGCATCTTTTATCTTTGCACCAAACTCTACCTACAAGAATGCGTCCTCATGAAAGTAGATCGCGCCAGTATGGCCCACTCCCTCGAAGTGCGAGTTCCCTTCCTCGACCCCGATCTCGTTACCCACGCCTTCGGTTTGCGTACCGACTACAAAATGCGCGGCCGTCAAACCAAACTCATCTTACGCGAAGCCCTCAAAAACGATCTCCCTGAATCGATTCTTCGCCGCAAGAAAGCCGGCTTCGCCATGCCCGTCGCCTCTTGGCTCCAACAGGATCTCAAAGGCTGGGCGCAAGATCTCACCGATACCTCCCTCGTAGTTTCCACCGGCGTAATGGATCCCATAGCGGTACAACGAATGACCCACGAACATCTTTCTGGTCAAGCCGACCATCGCCGATCCCTTTGGGCCGTCCTCGCCTTCCTTGCTTGGTGGCGCGAAGCCAAATCTTAACTACTCACCTAGATAGTGCCAGGTGCGCAAGCACCCAAGCCGCAATCCAGGCAAAAGAGTGATTCCACGATAAAAATGAAATCCTATGTTTGTAGCCAAAATCCTATCTCAGACCGTAGTACAAATACAGGCCTACCCCGTAAACCGCTTTCACTCATCCCAAAAAAACATCCCTACATTCTTGGGAATGTCATAGCTTCGTTGCGCCCGAGAGGATTTGGCCCCCTTCACACCCACCCTTGGCCTAATCCATTATCGCCTCCGGCTGATAGATTCTCTCTCGCTTCTTTCGTTGCGCCCGAGAGGATTTGAACCTCCAAGGGTTTCCCCACTAGAACCTGAATCTAGCGCGTCTGCCAGTTTCGCCACGGGCGCGTACCGCCCGAAATCTTGCCCTACCCACCGCCACTTTCCAAGTCTTCTCCCCAACTAAGAAGATTTTGTCCCCACCGCCAAAAGAGTTTGAAATCCAGGCCCCTCCTTCTCCTTCGCCACAATCTCCACCGAGATTCCTTCAAAGCCCACCTCTCGCAACATTCTCGCCAATTCCGTTGGAGCAAAACCCAACCACACATCCGCATACATCTCGCGAGCCGCTTCAAAACTGTGCTCAACCAAATCTAAAATCAAAATCGTACCCCCCGGTCGCAATATTTTCCATGCCGCCTCCAGCGCGCGAGGTGGATGTACCGCATGGTGCAAAGCCTGACTTAAAATTGCCACGTCCACCGACCCCGGCCGAATCGGAGGCTCCTCCAAATCCCCTTGCCGATACTCTAAGTTTTTTAACCCACTGCGCTTGGCCAGCTCCCTTCCCACCTCCACCATTTTCGGAGAGGAATCTAAGGCAATCACCTTCTTCGCACGTGCCGCCAAAAGCTGCGAAATCAAACCCTCCCCCGCACCCAAATCAGCATAAACCTGCCTCGGCGCCATCGCCAAAAGCAACCGCCCCACCGCCTCCCACGATCGCCCAGGACAGTACTTCTTGCCCAAGCGACCCGCCACCGCATCAAAGTACCTTTTTGATTTCTCCTGACGCTGACCCAGTACCCGTCGCAAAGAATCACTATCCCTCGCCTGCGTGCTTAACTCATTCGCCGCACCCTCCGCCAAAGACCACACCTCGCGACTCACACCCCCACTCAAATCCGCCCGCCGGTAGTACGCCTTCTGCCCCTCACGCCGATCTCGCAAAAGTCCCACCGATTTTAATTGCGCCAAATGATTCGATATTCGCGACTGCCCTACTCCCAGCACCTCCTGCAACTCCGCCACCGAAAGCTCATTCTCCCGCAAAGCAGCAAGTATTCGCAAACGGGTGGGATCCGCTAACGCCCCGAGAAGTCGTACTTGGTGAGTCATCCTTCTAATAGATTCATCATCTTATCATGATATATCAATATTTATTCTTGCATGCCCGCCAACTGATGTCATATTCCACTCCCATGAAAGGTAACTTTATCTTTTCTTCTGAGTCGGTCGGCGAAGGCCATCCCGACAAAGTCTGCGACGCAATCTCCGATGCGGTGCTCGATGCCTGCCTCGCCCATGACCCCCTCAGCCGCGTCGCCTGCGAAACCCTTGTTAAGTCCAACCTCGTCGTCATCGCAGGGGAAATCACCACCCGCGCGAAATTGGACTACGATAAGCTCGTTCGCTCCACTATCCGCGCCATTGGTTATACTCATCCCGAAGACGTCTTCCACGCCGACCGCGTCCACATCATGAACGCCCTCACCGGACAGAGCCCCGATATCGCCCAAGGCGTCGATGCTCGCCGTGCTTCTGGAAAGAAATCCTCGGAGCAAGGAGCAGGCGATCAAGGCCTCATGTTCGGCTTTGCCTGCCGCGAAACCCCTGAACTTATGCCCGCCCCAGTCATGTTCTCCCATCACCTCGGGCGCGAACTCAGCCGCATCCGCAAGTCTGGTAAAGTTCCCTGGCTACGCCCCGACGCCAAAACCCAGGTCTCCGTTGAATATCGTCAAAACAAACCCGTCCGCATCACTGCCGTGGTGGTTTCAACCCAACACAGTGAGGACGTCTCTCATCGCCAAATCGAAAAGTTCATTATCGAAAAACTCATCCGCAAAGTTCTTCCAAAAACGATGCTCGATCGGCGCACAGAATTTCTCGTTAATCCCACCGGCCGCTTCGTCGTGGGGGGACCCGAAGGCGATAGTGGTCTCACCGGTCGCAAAATCATCGTCGATACCTACGGAGGGGCGGGTCGCCACGGGGGTGGCGCCTTCAGTGGAAAAGACCCCACCAAAGTCGACCGAAGCGCAGCCTACATGGGTCGCTATGTCGCCAAGAACATCGTTGCCGCCGGCCTCGCCGATCGTGTGGAAATCCAGTTCGCCTACGCCATTGGCCATCCTCATCCCGTTTCCGTCTGCCTCGACACCTTCAATACCGAAAAGGTTCGCTTCGAACGAATCGAGAAAGCCGTACACAAAACCTTTGATTTCCGCCCCGCCGAAATCATCCGCCATCTCCGCCTCCGTCGCCCCATTTACTCGAAAACCACCAACTACGGCCACTTCGGTCATCGGGGTAATCCAGCCTATGCCCCGTGGGAGAACTCGGACTGTGTCCGCGAACTTCGCCGCCACGCTGGACTAAAATAACCCAAAAACCCTAGGAGAATAACTATGAGCACCGCCACCCTTACCCCGAAAACCACCACCCCTCGCCCCACCAAATCGACCAAAGATTATCTGGTCAAGGATATCTCCCTCGCCGAGTTCGGTCGTAAAGAGATCGTCATCGCCGAGAAGGAAATGCCAGGACTGATGTCCATTCGCCACCAGTACGCCAAAACCAAGCCCCTCGCAGGCGTTCGTGTGACCGGCTCCCTCCACATGACTATCCAGACCGCTGTGCTCATCGAGACCTTTGTCGCACTCGGAGCCGATGTCCGCTGGGCTAGTTGTAATATTTTTTCCACCCAAGATCAGGCCGCCGCCGCCATCGCCGCCACTGGCGTTCCCGTCTTTGCTTGGAAGGGCGAAACCCTCGAGGAGTACTGGGACTGCACCTGGAAGGCCATCGTCAACTCCGAGGGCAAAGGCCCGCAACTCGTCATCGATGACGGGGGCGACGTCACTCTTTTCCTCCACAAAGGCTATGAACTCGAAAACGGCGACGGCTGGGTCAACACATCCAGCTCGAGCGAAGAAGAGAAGGTCATTAAAAATCTTCTTAAAAAAGTTCACGCCGAATCCCCCACCATTTTCCACGAAATGGTCAAAGAGTGGAAAGGCGTAGCCGAGGAAACCACCACCGGAGTCCATCGCCTCTATAAACTCCAAGAGATAGGCAAACTGCTTGTCCCTGCTTTCAATGTCAACGATTCGGTCACCAAATCAAAATTCGATAACCTTTACGGCTGCCGTCACTCCCTCGTCGACGGACTCAACCGCGCCCTCGACGTTATGATCTCAGGCAAAGTTGCCGTCGTCTGCGGCTATGGCGACGTAGGCAAAGGCTCCGCCCAGTCCCTCCGCGGTCAAGGCGCCCGAGTCATCATCACCGAGATCGATCCTATCAACGCCCTCCAAGCTGCTATGGAAGGATTTGAAGTCACTACCATCGAGGAAACCTTCGGTCGTGCCGACATCTACATCACCACCACCGGCAACAAGGACATCATCACCATCGAACACATGACCAAAATGAAGGACCAAGCGGTTGTAGCCAATATCGGCCACTTCGATAACGAAATTCAAGTCGACAAACTCAACAACCATCCTGGCGTGAAAAAGATCAATATTAAGCCCCAGCTAGACAAATATGTTTTCCCCAACGGACGGGAACTCTTTCTCCTCGCAGAAGGGCGTCTCGTCAATTTAGGTTGCGCCACTGGCCATCCCAGCTTTGTCATGAGCGCGAGCTTCTCCAACCAGACGCTAGCCGCCCTTGATCTCTGGAAAAATCGCACCCTCTACAAACCTGCGGTCTACGTCCTCCCCAAAGCGCTCGACGAAGAAGTCGCCCGCCTCCACTTGGAAAAAATCGGAGTCAAATTAACCAAGCTGACAAAGGACCAGTCCGAATATCTTGGTATCCCCGTGGAAGGTCCCTACAAACCCGCCCACTATCGGTACTAAGAAATCTCTCATTACAAAAGCCCGGCAGGTCCATCCCTGCCGGGCTTTTTATTTCCACCCCGCTTGCCCCCCCTATTTTTTCTTCGCCTAATCCAACGTTCTGTCCGATGCTTCACAAGTGGATATAAATAAACTCACCGAAAACGCCCAGAAGGCCATCACCACAGCCCAAGCCGACGCCGCCCGCTCCGGTCATACTGCCGTCGACGTCGAACATCTCCTTCACTCTCTTACGACCCAAACCGATGGACTCATTCCTCGCCTAATCGAAAAACTGGGCACTCAGCCTGCCCGCTTCGCCGAACGCCTCGAATCAGAAATCGCTCGCCTGCCCAAAGTCTCTGGCCCAGGCGCATCTCCAGGCGGAACCGTCATCACACCTCGCCTCCAATCTCTCCTCGGTCGCGCCGCCTCCGAGGCAACCAAACTCAAGGACGACTACATCAGCGTCGAACACCTCCTCCTTGCCGCCCTCCAAGAAGACTCCCACACCGGCGCCGCCAAGGTCCTCAAAGAATTCGGCATAACCTCAGACAAACTTCTCGCCGCCCTGCAAACCGTTCGAGGAGGCCAACGCGTTACCTCCGCCAATCCAGAAGCCACCTACGAATCCCTAGAAAAATACGGCCGCGACCTCACTCGGCTCGCCCGGCAAGGCAAACTCGATCCCGTGATCGGTCGCGACCCAGAAATCCGTCGCACCATTCAAGTCCTCTCTCGCCGTACCAAAAATAACCCCGTCCTCATCGGAGAACCTGGCGTCGGCAAAACTGCCATAGTCGAGGGACTCGCCCGCCGCATCATGGCGGGCGATGTTCCCGAAAGTTTAAAAGAAAAAAGAATTATCGCCCTTGATCTCGCCGCCCTCGTAGCCGGAGCCAAGTTCCGAGGGGAATTTGAGGAACGCCTCAAAGCCGTTCTCAACGAGGTCGTAAAAGCCGAAGGTGCCATCATTCTTTTTATCGACGAAATTCATACTATTGTCGGCGCGGGCAAAGCCGAAGGGGCCATGGACGCGGGCAATATGCTCAAACCCATGCTCGCCCGCGGCGAACTCCACTGCATCGGCGCCACAACCCTCGACGAGTACCGTAAATACATCGAGAAAGACGCCGCCTTAGAGCGCCGGTTCCAACCCGTTACTGTGGCCGAACCTTCCGTCGAAGACACCGTTTCCATTCTCCGCGGTCTTCGCGAACGCTACGAAGTCCATCACGGGGTACGCATGCAAGACGCCGCCCTCGTCGCTGCCGCTACTCTCTCCCACCGCTACATCACCGATCGCTTTCTTCCCGATAAAGCCATCGATCTAATCGATGAAGCCGCCGCCAAACTCAGGACCGAAATCGAGTCGATGCCCGAAGAACTCGAAAACTTTCAGCGCAGGACGCTCCAACTCGAGATCGAGCGCGAAGCTCTCAAAAAGGAGAAAGACACTCCCTCTAAAGAACGCCTAAAAACTCTGGAAAAGGAGTTGGCAGACCTCAAAGCGAAGCGCGATGCCCTCCACGCCCGCTGGCAGGCGGAAAGGGGTGGGGTCGAGTCCTCTCGCAAAATTCGCGCAGAGATCGACCAAATCCGACAAGAAATTGAAACCGCCCAGCGAAGCTACGACCTCAATAAAGTCGCCGAACTCCAGTATGGTCGCCTGCCCGCCCTCGAACAAAAACTGAAAATCGCCGAGACTGCCATCGATGCCAAAGAAAAAGGTGGCCAAGCCAAACTCGTTCGCGAAGAAGTCACCGCCGAGGAAGTCGGCGATATCGTCGCCCGCTGGACCGGCATCCCCGTTTCTCGCTTACTCGAAGGAGAAAAAGACAAACTCCTCCGCCTCGACAAGATTCTTCACGAACGCGTAATCGGCCAAGACGAAGCGGTCCAAGCAGTCGCGGATGCCGTTGTCCGCGCTCGCTCAGGCCTGAAAGACCCCAAACGACCCATCGGCTCGTTCCTTTTTCTCGGACCTACCGGCGTGGGTAAAACCGAACTCGCCCGTGCCCTTGCCGCCACTCTTTTCGATAGTGAAGAGGCTGTCATCCGTATCGATATGTCCGAATATATGGAAAAACATGCCGTCTCCCGCCTCATCGGAGCGCCTCCAGGCTACGTCGGATACGAAGAGGGTGGTCAACTCACCGAAGCCGTTCGGCGCCGCCCCTACTGCGTCATTCTCTTTGATGAAATCGAAAAAGCCCACCCCGATGTCTTTAATACCTTCCTTCAAATCCTCGACGACGGGCGCCTGACCGACAGCCAAGGTCGCACCGTAGACTTCAAAAACACCATCATCATCATGACCTCTAATATTGGCTCTCCCCTACTCATCGAATGCCTCAACGCTAAAGGTGAAATCACCGAGAAAGCACGTCAAGCCGTCATGGGCGAACTCCGTAAACATTTCCGCCCCGAATTCCTTAATCGGGTGGATGACATCGTTCTCTTTAAACCCCTCACCCTCGAGGAGATTAAGAAAATCGTGGATCTTCTCCTCGGCCTACTCCGCCATCGTCTTACCGAGCGGAGAATCACTCTCAAACTTACCGACGCCGCTCGCGAACACATCGGGCGTGAAGGTTACGATCCCGTTTACGGGGCGCGTCCCCTCAAACGTTACCTCCAACGCGAAGTCGAGACCCGCCTCTCTCGCCAACTTCTCGCTGGGGATATTCTCGACGGCTCCGCCTTGACCCTCGACATCAAGAACGGCAATTTAGAAATTCAAGCTGGAAAATAAATTTTCTTATGCCTTCCTTTGATGTAGTTTCCGAAATCGATATGGCCGAGCTCAACAACGCTCTGCTCATGGCGCGCAAAGAACTCGCCAGTCGTTTTGATTTTAAAGGCATCACTTGGGAAATCGCCGAGGAGAAAGAAAAGCTCGTTCTTTCGGCCAGCGACAATTTTAAACTTCAGGCTTTGCACGAAATCGTCATCAACAAACTCGCCAAACGCGGCATCCCTCTCAAAAATCTAGAAACAAAAGACGCCGAACTCTCCTCCGTCGGCCGAGCCCGCCAAGAAGTCCTTTTGAAGCAAGGCCTATCGGGCGAGAACGCCAAGGCCGTTAGCCAATCGATTCGTGGCTCAGGCCTCAAGCTTCAAGCGACTATCGAGGGTCCCAAAGTTCGCATCACGGGCAAGAGCAGGGATGACCTACAATCCGCCATCGCCCACCTTAGAGGCCTCGACTTTCCTGCTGCTCTCTCCTTTAATAACTTTCGTGATTAAATTCCTTCTCTCGGCACTCCTCCTGAGTTGCTTGTCCACCTACGCAGCCGACGAAGCCGTCAAACCCGCTCAGCCTGCAGAAGCCAATTCAGTTGTTTGGCCCACTAAGCCCCCCGGACAAATCTATATTTTGCCCGTGACTATCGAACCCGCTGCCATTGCCGACGCCAAAAAGAAAAATGCAGAGGGTATTTCTATCCTCCCCAGTGATGATGAAGAGGCCGCTAAAGAAAAGTTAGCCGATCTTAAAAAGGATCTGACCGAAGCCATCCTAGAAAAGCTGAACGATGCCGGTCTCCCTGCCCGCGTCTGGACAGGTTCAGGTCTTGTCCCCCCCAATGGCTGGAAATTAGCCAGCAACGTCGTCAATCTTGATCCAGGGAAAAAAATGATGGGCACTGATAACCCCGTCGTGGGAGTCATCACCTCAGTCTCTGATTCCGCGAATCCCAATGGAAAGCCGTTTCTAGTCTTTAACAGCTCCGTCAAAGGGAAAGTTGCCCCTGGGCCAGGTCTCAGCCCCTTTGCTAAAATTGGTGGTTTCATTGCCAAGACCACTGGCCTTCAGGAATCGATGCAGATCGGGCGAATCGCCGATAGTATTGCCGAAAATCTCACCGACGGAATGAAAAGCCACAATCTCAAGTCCAAAGACGACTAATCTCCTAACCACCCGCCTGCGACCAGCCTACTCGCCTACTTCGGCTCTCTGGGCAACTCAAGCCTGGGACCGCACTGCGGTTTCCATGGATTCGTTTTAAAGCCCCCCTTTTCTAAAAAAAGGCGCACCTCTCCAGCGAATCGTAAGATAGGTGGGAGGGTCAACCCCTCCCACTCCTCTCCGTACGCACCGACATTCTTTTCCGCGAGCGCCAAAAGACGACAAGCTGGGTTCAATCGTTGACTATGAACTCGGTGGCTAGGATTCTCGAAATGTTTCCTCAAGTGCACAAAGGCACCCGCCAACTGGATCAATCCTTGATAGAAAGTAGCCCCCTCCGCCTTGCGACCACGCTCCAACCAAAGCGACTCCAGCACATCATGCGCCTCATAGTACTCCTCCAGATTAAATCTCACGAAATAAGCCGCATATCGCACATCCCGCCCACGGGCGTCCACCCCATCCCACAATTCCGAGATCCGGCTTGCTTTAACTGACATCACCCCACCCTACCTCACCTCCCCTCTATCGCGAACCTCTTGCCGAACTCGTCTCAGCCAGTAGTTTTCGAGAGATGACTGACCCGAATCCTCGCGCAGGCGCCGCCGCCAAGATCCTCGCCCATCCCGCCGACTACAAAGTCTGCGAAGGGTGCGGCAGCATTGTCCTAAAAAAAGCCCTCCTTTGCCCCAACTGCCACGCTTACCGCTTCGACGAGTCCCTCGTTCGGGTCGGTAAACAAGCAGAGATTCTCGGTTCCCGCGACGCCTCTTCCGTCACCAAAGACGACTACAACTGATCCCCTTTTCCCCTCTTTATAATTCAAAGCTCAGCAGCAAAATTAAATTCTAACAATCGCTGCGTCCTCGCCACTTCTTCTCTACCCCAATAACCCCGCCCAACCTCGCCACATCACCCGCGCCAGCTCTTCCGCCGGCTCCACGTGCTCCGATGTGTCCTCAAGGATTTGAGCAACCTCCACCCCCGCCGCCACCAACTCCTTGCGCGATCCCGCCACCATCTCGTCCACCATCGCTGCCGTCATCTCCAGATGTGGCACCAACCCATACGCCTTCTTCCCATAACGAAAACCCGCGCACCCACACTTGTCCGTGCTTAAAAGATGAACCGCCCCTTTCGGCAACGCGAAGTGATCTCCATGCCAAAGCAACGCAGGAAAGTTCTCCGGCAATCTACGCAACACCGCATCTTTAAAAGCATCAGGCATCTTCCGGACCGGTATCCACCCAATTTCCTTCTCTCCCGCCCCCACCTCCGACCCCAAAGCCGCCGCCAACAACTGCGCCCCCAAACAAACTCCCAAAATAGGCTTCTCTGCCACAAGAAACTGCTTCAGCAGCGCAATCTCATCCTTCAAGTGCGTTAACTTCCCCTGATCCCCCACGCCCATCGACCCGCCCATCACCACAAGACCGCTCAGCGAACCAACCTCCCTCGGAACCTTATCCCCCTCATCCACTCGTATCTTTCGCACCTTGTGCCCCGCACCAAGCAACTCCTCCTCAATCGTCCCTGGACCTTCCCCCGGTTGGTGCTGGATAATCAGAACTTCAGACATCATGAAACGATCCGCAATCCAGCCTCATTCCGCAATCCTCTTTATTCAATCTATCTACACCAATCTGAGCAAGTTAGGCAAAAGTCCCAATCCCCACTTTTTTTGACCTTAGCCAGATCTGTGATAGTGTTGGGTGTATGAAGCGCTTCTTTACTCTAGGCATCGCTCTCAGTTGCTTCTTCAACTCGCTCCCCATTCAAGCCACCACCCACTCCCACTGTTGCTGTAACTCCGCTCCAGGCCAAACCCAATGCCCCGATTCTTCCCCATGCCAAACCCCAGCTACTCGCTCCTCGCCTTCTTCCAACCGAGATGCCGATCGCTCCACCTCTCTTCCAGTTGCCCAAACCAAATCATCTCGATTGCGAAATACTCTTCCTAGCCCTACCTCCCGCCTCATTTGGCAAACTCTACCCAAAAATCAACTACTCACTCAAATTCCACTTACTCTACCCAATCTTCCCACTCACACCCGCCTCGCCAAGCTCTGTTGCTGGCTAACTTAATCCCCTCCTCGTTATCTCTTGCCCGCCCCAATCGGGGTGGGAGTTTGCTACGCGTTTCTCGTGCCTAAAGGAGGAGTTCATGAACCCTTTAAATAATAAATCAGAGCCCAAAAATCAAACCAAGCGCCAAACAAAACTTTGCGCTTCAATCTGCGCCATTCTACTCACCACCTTAATCACCCCCACCTTTATCAGTTGCAAAGGTCACCCCGACCACGCCGACTCGGAAAAGGAGTCCGAAGGCCAAATCTGGACCTGCCCGATGCATCCATCCATTCGCTCCCCCAAGCCAGGTTCATGCCCAATCTGCGGAATGGATCTAGTCCCCGCAGGCCCAGCATCAACTTCCCAAAAAAACAAAACTACCGAAAACCCTTCCACCCCGTCCTCCAAAGAAAAATCGCTCTCACCCATGGCCGAGGGATCTCAAATCTATATCGACCCAGAAAAACAGAAGGCACTTAGCCTCACCTACGGGGACGTCACTGTGCGCTCCCTTCACCGACAAGCCCGCGCTCCGCTCCGCCTCGAACCTGATCCATCTGGATTGACCGAAATTAGTATCAAAGGCGGCGGCGGTTTTGTCGTCGGAGTCGATATCGGTTTCCCAGGCCAGGACGTAAAGAAAGGACAACGCCTCCTCACCGTTCTCAGCGAAGGATGGATCCAAGACCAACTAGAATATATTCGTTCCGTCCAATCCTTGGTCCGTAAACCCTTCGACGAAAAAAATGCCAACCTCAACACCCTCCAAAATGTCCTCAACCGTAGCCGCGCTCGGCTTCGCCTCTGGGATCTCAATGAGGATCAAATCCAAGACCTCGAACAGATCGCCACAAACGCCTCAGGCTGGGATACCGATTTACGAAAACGCCTCAGCAGCAATCTCGAGATTCGCTCTCCCCTTGATGGCTATGTCTTAGAAAAAAATATCGTCAAAGGCATGCGCTACGAATCGGGCCAAAAACTTCTTCTCCTTGCTCCTCGTACTCCCCTTTGGGGTATGGCCGCCTTTACTCCTGAAGACGCCAGCCGAATGAAACCCGGTGATCTCGTCACCTTTTCCATCGATACTCTTCCCGGAGTCGAACTTTCTGCCCCCATTGACCATGTCGATCCCATCACCGATCCCCAGACCCGTCGGATTGTTGCCCACCTTAAAATAGCCGATCCTTTAGCCCAACTCCGCCCAGGCCAAACCGGCGCCGCCTCACTCGACCTCCCATCCGTTTCTGTTTTAAGCGTTCCCGCTTCCGCCCTTCTACCCTTAGGCCGTGACCATGTCGTCTTTGTCGATCACGGCAATGGCCACCTAGAACCCCGTCGCGTCATCATCGGCGAAAGATTCGAGGATTACGTCGCAGTTCGCTCAGGCCTCAAAGAAGGCGAGAAAGTTACCACCTCCGCCAATTTCCTCCTCGACTCTGAAGCCCGCCTCAAAGGTGTTCTTCCCGCCTCTCCTGCCGTGGATCACCCATGAGTAGTTCTGCCTATCAAAAAGACTGGGTTTCCCAAATCATCCGGGCCAGCGGCCGGAACCCAGCTCTCGTTATTCTCCTGACGATTTTAGCAGGAGCAGCGGGTTGGGTTGCCCTCCGCCAAGTCCCCCTCGATGCTCTGCCCGATCTTTCCGATACCCAAGTTGTCGTCACCACCGATTGGCCAGGAAGTTCGGCCGATCTTATTGAAGATCAGATCACCTTCCCCCTTCAATCTCGCTTTCTCGGTGCGCCCCGAATCAAGGCGGTCCGCGGGGAATCGGTTTATGGCCGATCTTTTCTCTATATTATTTTTAACGAAGGTACCGACCTCTACTGGGCACGCACCCGTGTCGGAGAGGTACTCTCCTCTGCCCGTGCCGTCCTCCCCGCTAATGCCGACCCAAAAATGGGCCCCGATGCCAATGGACTAGGCTGGATCTACCAATACGCCCTCACCGACCCTTCTGGAAAACAGAATCTCGGCCAACTGCGCACCCTGCAAGACTGGGTGCTCCGCCCGGCCCTTGCCTCTGTTCCTGGTGTGGCCGAAGTCGCTCCCATTGGCGGCTTTGTTCGCGAAATCCAAGTCCAACTCGATCCCGATCGGCTCTCCTCCTCAGGGGTCACTCTTGCCGAAGTCGCCGATGCCGTTCGCAAATCCAACCGCGACGCCAGCGGACGCTCCTTAGAGGTGAACTCTGCCGAAGTCATTGTCCGCGGCCGGGGTCGCCTCCACTCCCCCGACGAGCTTAAGCAACTTACCCTACGCAATACCCGTGCAGGCAGCCCCCTCCTCCTCGGAGATGTCGCCACCATCGTCGAAGGCGGAGCCCCCCGAATCGGCGTGGCCGAACTCAATGGCCAAGGCGAAACCGTGGGTGGCATTGTCATTATGCGAGACCGCGAAAATGCGCTCCGCGTCATCTCAGGCGTCAAAGAAAAGCTAGAGCAGGTAAAAACGGCCCTGCCTGCTGGATTGGAAATCGTCACCGTCTACGATCGTAGCGACCTCATCCTCCGAGCGATCCACAACCTCCAAAGCAAACTCCTCGAAGAAGGCCTTGTTGTCGCAATCGTCTGCCTCCTTTTTCTCGGCCACGTTCGTAGCTCCCTCGTAGCCCTTCTCACCTTGCCCCTCGCTCTTCTTCTATCTTTTCTTCCGTTCTCCCTATTAGGACTCTCCGCCAACATTATGTCGCTCGGCGGGATGGCCATCGCCATAGGCGCTATGGTCGATGCCGCTATCGTTCTTGTGGAAAATGCTCACAAAAGGTTAGAAGAATCAGGCCCACTCAATTTTGTTCAACGCCGCGAAGTGATCTTAGATGCCGCCTGCTCCGTCGGGCGTCCACTCTTCTTTTCCCTCCTCGTTATCACCGTATCATTTCTGCCCGTTTTCGCCCTCACTGGCCAAGAAGGCCGCCTCTTCCACCCTTTGGCCTCCACCAAAACCTTCGCCATGGCCTTCGCTGCTATCCTCTCCATTACTCTCGTTCCCGTCCTTCTTCCTTTCTGCCTTTCAGGAAAACTTCGGCCCGAATCTGCTAATCCCCTCAATCGATTCCTCAGTAAAATCTATCACCGTCCTCTCGAATTTGTTCTGCAACATCGCATCGGCGTACTCTCCCTCTCCCTCCTCCTTTTAGCTTCCACCATTTTCCCTATGCTCAAAATGGGAACAGAGTTTATGCCTCCGCTCAATGAGGGAGATATTCTCTATATGCCCACCGCCGCCCCAGGCCTCTCCACCCCAGAGGCCTCCCGGCTCTTGACCTTACAAAATAAAAAGATTCGCGAGTTTCCTGAAGTTATTTCGGTTTTGGGGAAAGCAGGCGCCGCCGAAACCGCCACCGACCCCGCCCCCCTCTCCATGTTTGAAACCGTTGTCCGACTGAAACCTCGGGAAGAGTGGCGCCCGGGTCTCTCATGGGACTCCTTGGTCGCCGAGATGGATGCCGCCACTCAAACCCCTGGCATGGCCAATGTGTTTTGGATGCCAATCCAAACTCGCACCCAAATGCTCTCCACCGGATTTCGATCCAATCTCGGCATCAAACTCCACGCTCCCAATCCACAAATCCTCGATCAGGTCGGCGCCGAGATGGAGCGCGCCCTTACCTCTTTCCCTGGAACCCGTGGAGTTTTTGCCGAACGCTTTACCGGCGGGCGCTATCTCGACCTCGATTTCGATCGTGAGAAACTTTCTCGCCAAGGACTCTCTGTCGAAGACGCCGCCTCCGCTCTCGAATCGGCCATCGCAGGCGAAACCGTCACCGAATGGATCGATGGACGCTCCCGCTTCCCTGTCACCATACGCTACGCCCGCGACTTCCGACAAGATCCCAAAGACCTAGCTCGCGTCCTCATTCCTCTGCCCAATGGCGGCAACGTTCCTTTCTCCCAAATCGCTCAAATCACAAGCCGCGAAGGCCCCACCTCTCTTCGTAGTGAAAATGGCCAGCTTCTAAGCTACATCACCGTCGATAGCACCGCGGGAGACGTCACGGGATATGTCGCCAAAGCCGACCGCTACCTCAAAGAGAAAGTCCAATTTCCACCTGGAACATGGTTTGAATGGGGCGGAACATTCGAATCAATTCAACGTGCTCGCCAGACATTTGCCCTAGCCATTCCTGCCACCCTCGCTCTCATTATGACTCTTCTTTTACTCAACACCCGATCCATTTCTCGTACTGCCCTCATCATGCTGGCTGTTCCCTTTTCTTTAGTCGGTGCCTTTTGGCTACCTTGGCTTCTCGGTCACCACTTTAGCGTCGCCTCAGCCGTCGGCTTGATTGCCCTTGCGGGTCTGGACGCGGAAACCGGTGTCGTCATGCTTCTTTACCTCGATCATGCCGTCGACGAGCGTCGCGCAAAAAACCAACTTCGTAATCGTGCTGACCTCTTTGCCGCCATCCATCAAGGCGCCGTCGGTCGACTCCGCCCGAAAGTCATGACTATGTTCACCATTGTTGCAGGACTCATGCCCATCTTCTTCGGCCACGGCACAGGTTCCGATGTCATGCAGCGTATCGCCGCCCCCATGCTTGGAGGTGTTATCACCTCCACTCTTCTCGAACTACTCCTCTACCCCGTTCTCTACACCCTGTGGTTCGGCCGCAAACTGCCCATAACCTAATTTAATTTCACCTAGCTTTGACCTACTGCCCAAACCAGCTATCACAGAGAAGTGAAGCGTCCCTGCGCCCTCATAATGGTCTTGGCCCTCGCTTGGCAGATCGGTCTACCTCAAGGCCTTCTCCAAGCTGTTGCATGGGGTTGGATGATCACCTCCTACTCCCAAGAATCCGGATTCGGCGAAGGGCTGAGGAAAACTTTCGACGGACAACACCCTTGCTCATTGTGCGAACGAATCGCCCAGACCCGTCCCGATTCCACCCCAACGACCCTTTCCGCACTCTCAGCACTCCCTGCTGATTTTCTCTGGGTTCTGGAAACCGTCACAGGCCGCATTTCAAACTACCGTGAAGTTTCTCACTTTTCTTCAACCACATATCTGATGGGCGCGGATCGCGCCTCCCCCCTCCTACCCCCTCCCCGAGCCTAAGGCCTCCTCCCGATCCAAAAAACTGCGCTGGCAACTGCCTGCGTCATTTTGGATCCAATCGAACCGTGCCCCCCTTGGGTCATTCGATCCCAACCCGATTCTGTTCCCTCGAACAAAATCAAAACTCACTAACTGACCATAAAAATAGAATGAAAAAAGAGAATGAATAAACATCTATCCAAAACCCTAATCTGGATCGCGAGCCTTTTGCTCAGCGTCCAATTCACCTCCGCGCACATCAGCTACACTGCCAGCTCCGCCCGAGACTTCGGTGTGGTCGACTCCCCTACCTATGGAGCCATCGATGGATCTGGTCTCCGCTCCTCCACCATCTCAGACCAAACGGCTTCCGGCCTATTCGGTTGGGCCGACGCCACCGATGCCGACTGGGGCGATAGCCACCGAATGCGTGGACTTCGTTTCTCCCTTATCGAAAATGCGACTATCAGTATTACAATAGAACGAGCCACCGGAACCTCATCCGACTTTCTGCCAGGATTCTCCGTCTATCGCGGACTCGCTCATAACGGAGCAGGAATTGCACTCGACCACGATTTCGGCGTCATCAGCAAAGCCAATCGTCCAAGTACAACGGAGGGCTCATTCCGGGCCCTAAGCAACTGGTCGGTTGGGAACGATCCGACCTACAATACTGACGGGGACCCTACGAGTGGAACAAAAACTACTGCTTCCATGAGTTATTTTACCTTTATGGGCTATGCCGTAGACGGCACCTCGGCCAACTTTGGATCTACCCTCGGAATCATCGGGGACGGCACCGCAGATGGACAAATTACTGGGATTTTTAACCTGGCCGCAGGAGACTACTCCATCTTTGTTGGCGGAGCAGATTACGCATCCCAACCCGTTGTCACCGTCCCAGAGTATGGTCCCGCCCCCGCCCCCAATCCCACCTACTCCACCTACGCATTCAATGCGATCCTCTCCGTTCCAGAGCCTTCCACGGGGATGCTCATCCTCGGAGGGCTATCTCTCCTAGGGCTAATCCGGAGGCGCAACGACTAAAGTCCATGCTAAAGTCCCGCCCTCCCCACGGTGGGGGGGCAGGGTTTAGCCCAGCTACCATGGTAAAGAACCCCATCACCTCTCGAGCCTTCAGTCTCGTAGAGCTTCTTGTTGTTGTCACCATCACTGGCCTCCTCGCATCGCTTTCCATGGCCGCTGTGAAAGGGGCCACTGATAAAGCCCGCACAATCAAGTGCCTAAGCAACCTTCGCCAAGTCGGAACCGCGGTGCAACTTTACGTCTCGGAGAACCAAGGCTCCCTGCCCGATACCAGCCATGCAGGACTCGAACTTTCTTGGACCAACACCCTAACCCCCTATCTCTCGACCAACTACCTGAGCAAATGTCCCTGCGCACAACATGCCATCGCTAAGGTCACCTACGCTTGGAACGATCTTCTCACTGAGCAGGTCGGACCGAATAAAGGTCGTGGCTTCCCTATCAACCGGCTTCGCTCCCCATCCGCCACCCTTGCCATTGCCGAACTACCAGATGACGCAGTTTCCGAACACTTTCACTTCGCTCTTGAACGCCGGCTCACCCCCACCACCTTCCGCAAGTCGGTCGAAGTAGAACGCCATGGTCTATACGCCAACTACCTCTTTACAGACGGCCATGCCGAGACCCTCTCCTGGCCATCCGCCCAAAGCCGTCTTACTGCACCCAACAGCGCTTTTCTTCAGCCATGAAACTTTTCGTTCTTACTTTTCTCCTGCTGGGGTTGCCCACCCTTTACGCCCAGCACGACCATATCGAGATCGGTATCGACCCTCTCCAACGAAATCGTCTCGCCTTTGCGGGCCCAGCCTACCAACTGTCAACTCTTCTACCCGTTGGCGAACTTCTCAATAACCTTTCCACCTCTTTTCCTGGCGGCTACTTCACCAATGAACTCACCTTGATCGTCGAGGGAAACTCTCTCGATTTTCCTACCTCTGCCTGGATTGTCGTCGAGATGATTTGTGTCCTCGGCCCTCCTTCCGCTTCTTTCTCTTTTTGGGATGATGGAGCAACCCAACCTACCTGGTCTCGCCCCACCGGTTGGACCTCCGCCCAAGAGACTGTCCCCTCAATTGTCGTCAGCAAGACTTCCACCAGCGGCCATATTGAGGGACGTATTTTTACCACCGATCAACCTGGCCTCTACGAAGTCTCCTTTCGAGCCATCGATACCACCGGCACCTTTCAACCCAGCGCACCGTACGTCGTTCGATTCAACGCCATCCGACCTCCCACTCTTTCTATCCTAATGGAAAACGGACAGGCCCGCGTTAGCTTCACACCGCGCGTAAATTTACTCTACGACCTACAACGCTGTACCAGTCTTACTGACGGGCCATGGAAAACCATCGCGACAGAGGAGACGATGACTGGGATGGGCACACTCCTTCAATTCACCGATCCACAAACCCTCCCCAAAGCGTTCTATCGCCTCGTCGAATTCCCCTGATGCCCGATCAAACTTCTATTCGTTTAGCCCTTCGCTTCAGGCGCGTTCTTCAAAAACCAGTCGTAAGCCAAACCAATCCCCTCCTCCATCGGAACCTTTGGCTTCCACCCCATCCCACGTATCTTCGTCACATCTAAAAGTTTCCTTGGCGTTCCATCCGGCTTGCTCGTATCCCATCGTATCTTTCCTTCAAACCCAACCGCACTTTTTACGTTCTCCGCCAACTCCGAAATCGTCGAATCTTCCCCCACCCCCACGTTTACAATCTCCCGCCCATCGTACTGCTCCAACAACATCAGTAATCCCTCAGCCAAATCCTCCACATACAACCACTCCCTCCTCGGCGAACCCGTGCCCCACAAAACCACCTCTTTCTCTCCCTTCACTTTCGCCCGATGAAACTTCGTTATCATCCCAGGCAGCGCATGAGAACTCTCAGGGTCAAAGTTGTCCCCCGGACCATACAAATTCGTCGGCATCGCCGAAATCGCACTCTTTCCATACTCATCCCGATACGCCTGCGCCAACCTCACCCCCGTAATTTTTGCTAACGCATAAGCATCGTTCGTCGGTTCTAACGGTCCGCTCAATAGCGAATCTTCCCGAATCGGCTGTTCTGCATGTTTCGGATAAATACAGGAACTACCCAGAAATAGAAACTTCTTACACCCACTTCCAAAGGCCGAGTCCATCAAATTGTTCTGCATCCGCAAATTATCCAAAAGAAACTCCACTGGACGCTTCGCATTCTCCAAAATTCCCCCAACTCTCGCCGCCGCATCGATCACCTGATCAGGCTTCTCCTTGCTGAACCACTTCGCCACCGCTCCTGCATCCGTTAAGTCCAGTTCCACCCTCGTCCGAGTCAAAACCTCTACCCCCCCCTTTTTCTCCAGCGCCCGCACCACAGCCGATCCCACCATCCCACGGTGACCGGCCACAAATATTTTCATCGCTAGTCCCGGATTCGCTTCCCTGCCCGCTCTTCCGCCAGCTGTAAAATATCCGCATCCACCATGATTTCAGTCAGCTCCTTAAACTTCACCTTTGGTACCCACCCCAGCTGTTTTTTCGCTTTCGAAGCGTCACCAATCAGCAAATCCACCTCAGCCGGCCGTAAATACCGTTCGTCAAAAGCCACATGCTTTTTCCAATCCAACTTCGCCCGCGCAAATGCCACCTCAACAAACTCCTGCACACTATGCGTTTCACCTGTCGCAATCACATAGTCATCCGGTTTCTCTTGTTGCAACATCCGCCACATCCCCTCCACATACTCCGGCGCAAAACCCCAATCCCGCTTCGACTCCAAATTCCCTAAAAAGAGTTTCTCCTGCAATCCCGCCTGTATCCTAGCCACCGCCCGCGTAATCTTTCTCGTGACAAAGGTCTCCCCACGACGAGGGCTTTCGTGATTAAACAAAATCCCATTCGAGGCATGTAACCCGTAACTCTCTCGGTAGTTCACCGTGATCCAGTAGGAATACACCTTGGCCGCAGCGTACGGACTTCTTGGATAGAATGGCGTCGTCTCTTTTTGTGGCACCTCCTGCACCAATCCGTACATCTCCGAGCTCGAAGCCTGATAAAATCGCGCCTTGGGCGTCACCTGCCGCATCGCATCCAGAATCCGAATCGTCCCCAACCCTGTCACATCCCCAGTGTACTCAGGAATATCAAAACTCACCCGCACGTGACTCTGCGCCGCTAAATTATAAATCTCCTCAGGCTGCGTTTCCCCCAGAATCTTGATCATCGAACTCGGATCACTTAAATCGCCATAGTGCAAAAAGAACTTTGCCCCCTTCTCATGGCGATCCCGATAAATCGCATCCAGTCGCTCCGTGTTAAAACTAGAAGAACGCCGGATAATCCCATGCACCTCGTACCCTTTCCCTAAAAGCAACTCTGCCAGATACGAACCATCCTGCCCCGTAATCCCCGTGATCAGTGCTTTCTTAGCCATAAATTTAATTCTGAACCAAATGAGGTTTCGCTCGAGCGTCCAGCTTTTTAGCTAGGCGCAAATCTAACTCACTAATACCGCACACATCATGGGTCGTCATCTCGACCTTAACCGTAGTGTAAGAATGGAAGATTTCAGGGTGATGATTCATCTTTTCCGCCTCAAGATTCGCTCCCGTAATAAACATCGCCGCCGCCGTAAAATCGATAAATTTATACTCCTTTTTGATCCGTCCAGCATCTTGAGTCCATCCCTCTAACGTCGTCAGGACGACCTCAATCTGATGACCCGTAAGCTTTACTGCCATCCCGAAAGATTGTCGCAAAATAGCTCCGCGCCCAAGCCTGAATCGGTCCTCGCCTTGCTTCCGACTCAATTCAAGCCACCATTTTCTCTTCTATGCCCGAACTCGCCGAAGTGGAATTCTTTCGCCAAAAATGGAATCCTGGCCTCCGTCAGAAAATTATCTCCGTTCATCTTCATTCACAGAAACGTATCTTTCGCGAAACCTCCACCACCCTCCTCAGCCGTACCATCCGAGGTCGTCATCTCCGCTCTTCCCACGCCCACGGCAAACAGATGCTCTTCCGCTTCGGCTCCGATGCCTGGCTCGGCCTCCACCTCGGAATGACAGGCAAACTATCCACCGCATCCGCCTCCCACTTAACCCGCCCCCATGATCACCTAGTTCTTCGCACCGCCCGTCACTCGCTCATCTTTCAGGATCCCCGCCTCTTCGGCCGAGTCCGCTTCGCCCTCTCCCCTCAACCTCCCTCTTGGTGGTCCACCCTCCCTCCCCCTCTCCACTCCCCAAAATTCAATAAGAAAAAACTCGGAGATATCTGCTCCCGCCGCTCCCGTGCCCCACTAAAAGCCCTCCTCCTCATGCAGCAGTTCTTTCCTGGCATCGGCAACTGGATGGCCGACGAAATTCTCTGGCGAACACGCCTTTCCCCACGAACCCACGCTGGTCTCCTCACTCAAAAAACAATTTCCAATCTCCATACCCAAATTCGCAAAATTTGCCACGATGCCCTCCACATCATCGGTAAGCACGGATCCAATCCGCCCCGATCTTGGCTCTTTCCTCACCGCTGGAAATCTGGAGGATTCTGCCCCCGCTGCCACCGCTCACTTCAGCGCGCGCCCATCGGCGGCCGTACCACCTGCTGGTGCCCCTTCTGCCAACCCCCCACTCCTCTTCCTCGCGCACCTCAGCACTGATAGCCTTCCCCTATGTTCCGATCCGGCCCTCCCCGCCGTATTCCGCCCACGGGAAAAATTTCTTCGCAACACTCTCTTACCCCACAGGTCCCTACCCCTCCTCCACCTCCTGCCTCAACCATAAAAAACTCCTCCTCAAAAATCTGGCGCCCTTTTGTCCAATGGATCGCGGGCGCACTCCTCCTGTTTTTTGCTGGATCGACCATCCTCTATTTTTTTATCCGAGGCTCTTCCTACTCCAAAAACGACGACGAAATCCGCTCACCCCAGGCTCTCCAAGCCGACTACGCCCGCTGGAGTTCTTCCCTTCGTCAACTTTCCCAGCTCACTACGCAAATTAATTCTCCCTCCTTGCTCCTCCTCCCACCCGCCATCCCCCTCGATCAATCCACCCTGGGTTGGTGGAACCGCAGACAAAATCTCCCTCCCGATGCCCTCGCCCGCTCCGTTCTCTCCCGCCACCTCCCCCAACAGGTCGAATGTGTCGAACTCACCCCACGTCGCCTTATCCCCTCCGACGACGGAGTTTCCATCGACTACGCTATAACTCTCCGATCAAAAGAGGATATCCTACTCGCACCCGTTGTGCCCATAGCCGTTCCCAAAAATCTTTCCTCTAATCATAAACGCCTCCTCCCAAAAATCGTCTACGCCTACGATCTTCCCCCAGGCAAAGTCTTCGATCTAGCCTCCGCCAAAACCATTCTCCCCGCCGGCACCACTCTTCAGGGTGGTTGGACTATCCGTCGCGCCGATCGCTCTTCTGGAACTTGGAAAGTCACCAGCGCCGATCTCCTCCCCCTCACCCGCATCCCAGCCCTCGAAGCTATTTTCGTCCGCGAAGCCACTACCCCTCCTCCCGCCCTCCTCCGCTCCCGCGGAGAGCTGGAAAATGGAGAAGCCAAACGCCGCGCCGCCACCCAAACCCTCGACGATCGGCTCACTGGTATCCGTGAAGACGTAAAACAGTACCGATCCCAACTCATATCTTCCGCCCCGTCCGCCGCGAAAAGCAAAGGAATCGGAGCAGGCAGCGGGGTCCCCACCAGTGCAGGAATCGGCATGGTCGGGGGCGCCGCCACGGGTGCAAGCATCGGCGTCATGGCCGGCGGTGGCGATGGTGCCGCCATCGGAGCTGGAGCCGGCGCCCTTGCTGGTGCTCTCATCGGAGCCATCATTGCCAACTCAGAACAAGAGAAACGGATCGAGCAGGAAAAAGCTGCCCGCCGTGCCGCCATCTCCGCAATCGAACGAGAAGTGGTCGACTACGAACACAAACTGATGCGCGAATTTGAGAATGAGCTCACCCAAGAAGGCACCAAACAGGAATCCACCTTGAATCGTCCCGCTCCCGCCAACTAATGTTTTGCTATGGCCAAGACCGCTAAAAAAGAAGCCGTCCGCCGCCGTTTTATCCTCACCGGCATCTGCTTCGCCGTAGGAGTTTTCTTTACCCTCCTTGGCCTTATCCAGTTCAAACCTCTTCTTGAGGCCGAACTCTACACCCGCGACCTTCGCGTCCGTTTCGGCCAGACCGCTCCAGTTTCTTCCGAAATCGTTTTCATCGCCATCGATAAAGCTACCTACAAAGACATCCTCTCCGAAGAGGAGGTCGCCGCCGATCCCGCCCTCGCCGAAATGTCCACTGGCTCCTGGCCGTGGCGTCGCTCCGTCTGGGGCAGTGTCATTCAACGCATCACCAACGCTGGAGCCAAAGTGGTCGGCCTCGATTTAATGTTTCCCACTCCCAAAGATGGCGACGAGGAACTCCTCCAAGCCGTGACCGACAAGGGAGACCGCGCCGTCCTCGGTGGCACTTTCGAGGAAGTCAGCAACGCAGGTCGCACCTCCGTCCAACTTACCCTCCCCGCCGTCCTCGCCTCTTCGGGATCTACGGAAATCTCTCAGGAAAACTCCGCAGGTCGGGTGGGCTTTGTTAATCTTTGGCCCGATAGCGACGGCATTGTTCGCCGCGCCGATTATCATCGCCAATTCCAATCCATCCCCGCCGTCTCCCTTGCCTGTCGCATGCTTGAAAAAGCAGGCTACGCCGATCGCATTCCCGCCAGTGGCTCAGGCCTTCTCCGCTTCGCTGGCCCCCCAAACTTCAACTACAAATCCATTCCCGTCTATCAACTCTTCGTCCCTTCCACTTGGGAAAAAGTTTTTAAAAACGGGGAGATGCTCAAAGATAAAATCGTTCTCGTTGGTCCTTACGGCAACTGGTCCAAAGACGTCATCCGCACCCCCTACACCACCGCCATGCCTGGACCGGAGGTTCATCTCGCCGCCCTAGGTGCCGCCCTCTCCAACAGCTTCCTGCAGATGCCTCCTTCCTGGACACAACCCGCCCTTATTCTCGCAGGCGCCTTGCTCGCTCTTCTCCTCATCCTCGCCACCAAGCAACCTATCTTCCGCCTTTTTCTACTCGTTCTTTTTGGGCTGGGATATGCCGTCCTTACTTTCTTTGTCCAAGATAAGCTCAGCCTTATCCTCCCTGCCGTCAGCCCCTGCCTCACCCTCCTTTTCGGTGGCATCGGTTGCCTCGGCTATGAGTTCGTCCTCGAACAGCGGGATAAGCGCCGAGTCAGCGGCATGTTTTCCACCATGGTCAGTCCCGAGGTCCTCTCCTACATGCAGGCCGATCCCGACCGCTTCCGCCTCACAGGGGAAAAACGTATGGTCTCCATTTTCTTCTCCGATCTCGCTGGCTTCACCACCATCTCCGAATCCGTCTCCGCCGAGGACCTTGCCAAAATCCTCAACCGCTACCTCACTCCGATGAGCGATCTCGTCACCAAGTACGGTGGTTATATCGATAAGTATTCTGGAGACGCCATCATGGCCGATTTCGGCGTTCCCGTCTGGGCCGATCCCGATCCAGACTCCCACGCTTGGAAAGCCTGCTGGTCTGCTCTCGAACAACAGGAACGACTCCAAACCCTCAAAGAAGAACTCAAAGCCGAATACGGTTGCGACATCGACGCCCGAATGGGCATCAACACTGGCGAAGTCGCTGCGGGCAACATGGGCTCCGACAAAAAGTTCCAGTACACAGTCATGGGAGATGCCGTGAACCAAGCCGCCCGTTTCGAACCCGCCAACAAACCCTTCGACACCCACATCATGATCGGAGGCAAAACCTATGAAATGGCCAAAGAAAAAATTGAAGCCCGTTTCCTGGCCAACATGATTGTCAAAGGCAAGACCGAGCCCGTCCCTTGCTACGAACTCCTCGCCAAAAAGGGCGAACTCCCCGAAGCCAAGCGCCAGGTAGTCCAGATCTTCGAAGAAGGCTGGCACCTCCATGCTGCGAGAAACTTCACCGCCGCCATTGCCAAGTTCGATCAGGCCCTCTCACTCGACGAGCACGATGGCCCCTCTAAAACCTATAAAAAGATCTGCGAAGGTTTCATTAAGTCTCCGCCATCCGACTCTTGGGCCGGCGAGTACATCCAAACTTCCAAATAGCCCTCCACCCCATTCTTAAAATGTAACACGTGTTACATTTTAAGAATTACAGACAGAACCCGGTTTCACTTAATTGCCCACCCCGCGATAGGTGCTGTTTCTCTAATATCTAGTAGAGTTACCGCGTCGAACCGACCTAGGTCGAAGTTTCACGATTGAAATTCGCCGAAAGATTACGATTTGTGTAAGATCCTCAAATGAGGTCTCCGATCACTCACATCTTTTTCGATCTCGGCAATGTTCTAGTCGGACTTCGCTCTGGAGAGAAACTTAAAGCCCTAGCCCTCCGCGCAGGTCAAAGTGTGGGCGATTTCTGTGAAAAGATTTGGAACCACGAGCGCGCCCACGACTACGAACGCGGTCACCACACCTGCGACGAGTACTTTGCCCTTCTCGCCGAAGACCTTGACCTCGCCCATGCACAGAAAGAAGTCCAAGAAGCCTTTTGCGATATCTTTTATCCCCTACCCGAACGGGTCGCTCTCGTTCGCCAACTCGCCCTCCACTACCCACTTGCCTTGATCTCCAACACATGCGCCTCCCATATCCGACATCTCGAAGCCACCTACGACTTTTTTCCTCTCTTCCGCCATCGGATTTACTCCCATGTGGTCGGTTGCCGCAAGCCCCACCCCGATATTTACGACAAAGCCCTCCAAGCCACAGGAGCGAAAGCCGAAACATCTCTCTTTATCGATGACCTTGCCGAAAACCTTGAAACTCCCGCCAAAGCAGGATGGAAAACCATTCACCTCCCACCAGGGACCGATCTATCAACCGCTTTACGCCCCTTCAAAATCGCTCGAATCGATTAAACCTACACATCACTAGCCTCTGTTTTTATCGAATTGGCTTTCAAGCTAAAGAGCGAATTGATCCGCTCCCCGCTCCCTCTCGAAGGCGCGTAAACCGAAATCAGACCAATCGATCCCCTGCTCTAGCTAACAATCAGGAATCCAGAGAATATACTTATTACTTATTTTTAGTAATAAGTTGCTATAAAGTTATTAACATATTTATTGACACATACAACCCCTAGTAATAAAGAACACCTATGCACCGCAGAATGAGGGATAAACCGACTCTAAATAGGAGTGCTAAATAAGGAGAATAATCATGTATAAATACGTAATAACTTTAATTTCAATACTCGCTATGGCTGTTGGCTCCGTTCACGCCGCAGATCCATCGGTCACAACCTCCACCAACGATCCGATGGTGATGAAGATATATCCCGACGGCACCAAAGTTGTCGTTCGTTGGAGCGAAATTGGAAAAGCAGTCGATAACGGAGAGAAACACGGTGGCTCCCCCCGCATCATCGCCTACGATCCAGGGAAAGAGGGGATCGTGCCGATCGGTCAAGCCGCTCCGGCTCAACCCGCTAGCGAGCCTGTTTCTTCAAGATTACCAACCTCCTCATCAGTAGTGGCACCAGAATCAACTAAAAGTATCGAATCTACTCCTGCCCCGATGTCCGACACCGAATCTTACGGACCCGAAGAAGGCTTTGTACTGCGAAGCGCAGTAGGGGCCTCATTCCAACAGCCTTTGAGCGGAAGGAGCGGAAGTGGGAGAACTTACGATAAATTTATTTTTCAGCCAGGTATTCGGTTCGATTTAGAGCCTGGATATAACGTAAACGACTGGTTTCGCGCAGGACTGGAAACCTCGTTTATCTATAACCAGCTCCATTCGGTCAGCACTGGCGGATCGATGCTCTATAACGGGGCTAAAAATCTGGGGAACGGTGGTTTTTATCAGGTTCCAGTTCTAGCAAATGTAACCTTTACCTATCCATCCGATGGACCCATTCGTGGCTACTTGGGCGGAGGCATAGGAGGCGCCTGGGACATTCTCCAAGCATCAAGTGACCCGAGGGGCGCTTACACAAGTTATCACTGGAACTTTGTTTGGGAGGTAACCGCTGGGTTTACCTACAATGTAATGCCGGGATTAGATCTCGATATTGCCTACAAACTTCTATCCACCCCGAATCCTAATTTTGACGGACAAGGGCACTATCAAGCCAGCTTTAATCATACTGCCGAAATCGGTCTGGCGTATCGCTTCTGAAAATAGCCCTTCCGCTCTGTAAAAGGAGCCCTCCATTTTGGGGGGCTCTTTTTTTGCTCTCCTCTCTTCTATCGATCCCGCCGGCAAATGCCCAAACCACCTCCGAGGTTGTCACTCTCCGTACTGCCCCATCTGATTCAACAAACCTAACTATCCCTTCCACCGCCCCCTCGCCTCGCCCCGAAGATACAAGCATCGTACCCATCGGGGCCCCCTCCCCTCTCGCACCCGATCAACCC
>CANIEM010000023.1 GCA_947466515.1 Verrucomicrobia subdivision 6 bacterium
AAAATCCACAAACTAATCCCACCCACTGCGGGAACCCAGTCACCCAAAACCAAGGTTGGGCGGTCTCTCCGAGAATGCCTGCGCTCAACGCTGTATACTCAATCGTCCATCTAGGCAGCCTCGGAGATGCCGCCCCTACCTAATGCTCCAACTCTAAAGCCGCATTATGGCTTTATGCATAATGTCGAAACGTCGTTTGCGTGAGCAAAAGATACTTTCACGCAAAGGCCGCCACGCTTAATTCAAATTCGGTCGACGGAGACTATCGGCCCGACTAGGAAATTGAAGAATTTGCGGGCGGAGAGAATCGAACTCTCACATCAAGCTTGGGAAGCTCGCAGGCTACCATTACATCACGCCCGCTGACGTGACCGAATTATCGTTCTTTCAATGATGATGTGCAACCGGTTTTTAAATCACTGTGCCATCCGCTACCGTGATCCCCTTCGGCACAACAACGATACCATCTCGAACAAAAAAGTTAGGTCCGTCCATCTCCTTCGGCTTGCCCGTCGCCCGGATAATAACCCTTTTGCCAATTCGCACGTTTTTATCGATAATCGCATCCTCAATCACGCTCTCCGCTCCAATTCCAATATCCGGACGACCACGCCGAACATTCTCCGCCTGCTGTGCTGGAGTTTCAAAAAAGTCAGCCCCCATCAAAATTGATCGTCGAATTTTACACTCAGCCCCGATCCGAGACCGAATCCCAATAACCGCCTCGTCCAAGACGCTGCGCTGAATATGACAACCATCGGAGACGATTGCTCGAAGAACTTGGCTGTTTTCAACGACCGACCCCGGCAGAAACCGCGCCCGCGTGTAAATCGGTGCCGCCCGAAACCCGAAATCAAAACGGGGGTCGGGCGCGAGCAGATCCAAGTTTGCTCGGTAAAAAGATCCAATCGTGCCAATGTCCTCCCAATACCCGTCATGGACAAAAGCAGAAACCTTCTTCGAACGAATGGCTTGGGGAAGAACGTCGCGCCCAAAGTCTTTTCCGGTGGAGCCATCCAAGCACTCCCGCAATACGTCCCGCCCGAAAATATAGATACCCATCGATGCCAAGAAGGGCCTTCCCTCGGGCATTCCTTCACCCTTGGAGAGTGAAGCTAAAACCGCGGGGTCCTTGGGCTTTTCCACAAAATCGGTGATCCGTCTCTGCCCATCCACCCGCAGCAGTCCCAAGTTCGGAGCTTCCTCAGGAGTCACCGGCAAAGCCGCCACCGTAATATCGGACCCCGAAGCCACGTGAGCCTCGAGCATCACCCGGAAATCCATCCGATAAAGCTGGTCCCCTGAAAGAATAAGAACGTATTCATGCAGATGATTATCAAAATGGATCAGCCCTTGTCGCACCGCATCCGCCGTGCCCTGATACCAGTTCGTCCCTTCACGAGTCTTCTGCGCCGCCACGATTTCGATAAAACCTCGCGGAATAAAATCGTCGAAGCGATAGCTCTGCTGCACGTGGCGATGCAGAGATGAACTCAGATATTGGGTTAAAAGAAAGATCCTCTTAATCCCCGAGTTCAAACTTAGACTAATCGGAATATCGACCAGGCGGTACTTCCCTGCAATCGGCACGGCTGGTTTGGCTCTTTCCTGAGTTAAAGGGAAAAGACGGCTTCCTTCACCGCCACCAAGGATGACGCTGATCACCTGATCGGAGTAGGCAGACCGTGAAAGGGACATGAATTGACCCTAACCAACTGTACCGCTAGAACAAGATTACGATGTGTGGAATTGTCGCTTATGTCGGGCCACGAGACGCCCAACCCATTCTCTTGGATGCATTAAGCCGTCTAGAATATCGTGGTTACGATTCCGCAGGATTAGCCATTCTCAACGGCAAGGGAGTAGAAGTACGCAAGAAAAGCGGTCGAATTCAAGAGTTGGCCAAGGCTTGCGCCTCCCACCCTATCCAAGGTCAGTCAGGGATCAGTCACACCCGCTGGGCCACCCACGGTGCTGCTACCGATGCCAACGCCCACCCTCATCAAGACGCCGCTAAGAAACTCGCCCTAGTCCATAACGGGGTGATCGAAAATTATCTCGAACTCAAAACCATCTTAAACAAAGCCGGTCACACCTTCCTCTCTGAGACCGATACCGAGATTCTGGCTCACCTCGTCGGAGACGCTTTCCAAGCCTCCAAAGCCAAAGGCGAAGCTCGCCTGGTCGATGCAGTGCGTAGCGCTATTCAAAAGATTCAAGGCACCTTGGGCATCGCGGTTATTCATACCGACTTCCCTGGCCTAGTAGTAGGAGCACGTCGCGGAAGTCCCTTGGTCATCGGTGTCGGCGAAGGGGAAAACTTTCTCGCGAGCGACACTCAGGCCCTCGCCCCTTACACCAGCCGAGTGGTCATTCTCCAAGATCAGGAAGTGGTCTCGCTCCACGCCGATCGTTTCGACGTCAGCTCGCCCCTCGGCGATCGCACCAATGTGAAGATTGAAGAGGTGGAGAATGGAGTGACTCACTCCGATAAAGGCACCTACCCACACTTCATGCTTAAGGAGATCTTTGAACAACCTGCCGCCATTACCAACGCCTTTCGCGGGCGTTTGGATGTGGATGCAGCGACCGCCAAGCTCGGCGGACTTAATCTTGGCTCGCAAGAGCTACGGCAAATCGAACGCATCTGCGTCTTGGGTTGCGGCACTGCTCTCCACGCTGGACTGGTGGGTAAATATCTCATCGAAACTCTGGCCAAGATTCCTGTGGAGACTCAGCACGCCAGCGAGTTTCGTTACGGCGACTCGCCAGTTTCTGGTAGGACACTCTTTATTGCGGTCAGCCAATCGGGCGAGACTGCCGACACCTTGGGCGCGATGCGTGAGGCCAAGCGCCGTGGATTCACCTGCCTAGGAATTTGCAATAATGTGGCTAGCACGATCGCCCGTGAGAGTGATGGCGGGGTCTATATGCACGCTGGACCGGAGATCGGTGTCGCCGCCACTAAATCTTTCACCTCGCAGGTGGTCATCTTTACCTTGCTCGGACTTCTTTTAGGCCGGTTGCGTTTTCTTTCCGCAGCCCACGGGCGAGAACTCATCGAAGCGATGGAGAATCTCCCCGCCCTGATCATCCAAGCGTTGACCCATTCCGACGCCATCCGCGCCGTGGCCCAACGATATGCCAAACATCGCTCGATGCTTTACCTTGGTCGCCTGGCCAACTTTCCCATCGCCCTTGAGGGCGCGCTGAAGATGAAGGAAGTGACCTACCTCCATGCGGAAGGCTATCCCAGCGCTGAGCTCAAGCACGGAGTCATCGCCTTGATCGACAAAGAGACCCCCACCGTCCTAATCGCGACGCGGGATGGGGTTTACGATAAGAATTTAGGCAACTTGCAAGAGATTAAAGCCCGAGGTGGGCCGGTGATTGCGGTGGCCCTCGAGGAAGATAAGAAGATTACCGCCTTGGCCGACGCCGTTCTGCCTGTGCCCCGCACCCATGAACTGCTCCAGCCCATTTTAAACGTCATTCCGCTTCAGCTTCTTTCCTATCATGTCGCTGTTGCCCTCGGCCGAGACGTGGATAAGCCCCGCAATCTCGCCAAATCGGTTACCGTAGAATAAATCGGAACTTCCCCTCGGCTCTGCGGGATTGCTCAACCGCGCGGAGAGGCTATTTTAGATCAGCGACAGGCCCTATCGTCTAATTGGTTAGGACACGGCCCTCTCAAGGCCGGTGCACGGGTTCGAGCCCCGTTAGGGCCAGGGGATGGTGAATAATTTTAAATTCAATGATTGATTCGGTGGCTCATCTTGGTTGGAATATCCGTTCTTCGAATGAAAACAAAGCTTCTGAATCGCAGTCCGAATAGTCCCAAGCTCTCCATATTACGCGAAATCAAACGAAGCCAAGGTCTCTCCGTTACTGAACTTTGCCAGCGGGTTGGGCTCTCCTACATGGGGATCAAACAGCACTGTATTGGCCTCGAAAGAGAGGGTTATGTGGATACTTGGCGTCGTCCCAAGGGCATGGGCCGCCCTGAGAAGGCCTATCGCCTGACCGAGGGAGCGAAAGAGTTTTTCCCTAGCCGTTACCCTCAGTTCAGCCTGCAAATTCTCGATTCGGTCAAAGAAATTTACGGATCCCTAGCCCCAGAAAAGATCCTGCACAACATTTACAAGGCCGAGACCGCCCGATACGAAATTAAGCTTCAGAAACTGGATGGGGAGGCACGCTTCCGCGGCTTGGCCCAACTCCGAGAAGAAGATGGCTACATGGCGGAGTACTCTTTTGATAACTCCGCCCGCCTCCATCGGATCACCGAGTTTAATTCCGCAATTGCCGACTGCTTGGAAAGTTTCCCAGTTATCCATGATTACGAACGGCAACTCTTTGAGAAGGTTCTTCGGACGAAAGTTCGTCGGGAAGAAGAACGCGTCGGTGGTTTGTACCGCTGCACTTTCACCGCAGCCTCCGCCAGCTAAAGACCCACGCGGTAAACCCGCATAGGCATGGGTCGCACGACCCCAACCCTCATTCCGCAGACCCGACTACAATCCTAACTTACTTTCGATACTCTGCCGGGAGTGCTGTGCCCCGATGAACTGCTCGGCGATCTGACCGTCTTTAAAAATAAAAAAAGCTGGGATCGACTGGACCGAATACTTGGTGGCTAGCGCCTGTTCCGTATCCACGTTCACCTTTCCCACGACAACTTTTCCTGGGTGATCCTTGGCAATCTGCTCAAGCAAAGGAGCGATCATCCGACAAGGGCCACACCACTCCGCCCAAAAGTCCACTAGAACGGGTACCTTCGATTGCAAGACTGCTGAATCGAAATTTGCTGCGGTTAAAGTGATCGTATTGCCATCTGCCATAAATTTTTCCTTATTTACTCAGAAAGCTGAGCAGAACGATTCCGAACGAAATCATAGAAGCCACCAGAGCGGCGATCGCTAAAGCGGTTCCCGCACCGTCGGTATCAACCACGGTTCTGGCACCACCACCCACTGAAGCCGTTCGCAAGGCAGGCGCTGTGGTAGCAGCCACTTGACCCGCAGCTTTCGCCACAGCTGGAACCGCCCCCGCAGGACCACCAGAAGGAATCATCGGCTTAGCAGGTTGAGTTGCGGTTAACGGAGGAGCTCCCGCGGGTTTCGGCGCGCCTGCGACCACTCCAGGTCCGGGTCTAGGCGGAAGACTGATCCGCATAGTCTCTTTTCGCAAATCGGGCGGGGGCTTGGCTGCGCCAGGAACTCCGGGTACTCCAGGAACTCCTGGTGGAGTGCTTCCAGGAATTGCAGGAATCGAGGGCACACCAGGCTTTGGTGGAAGTCCCGGGGCTCCGCTAGGAGGAAGTCCTGGAGCGGGCGGCTTCGGTGCCGACGGCGGAGCTAGACGCATCGTCTCTTTTTTCAAACCTGGAGCAGCCGGAGGAGCCATAGGAGCGGGTGGTTTGGGTAGCCCAACAGGAGGAGCGGGAGGACGTGGCACAACTCCAGGTGGAGCTAAAGGCGGCTTAGGAATCCCGGGCAGACCTGGTGCTCCTGGCGGCTTCGGCGGCCCTCCTGCTGGCGGCACGCCTGGGGGGCGTGGAGGCATTGGCGGCGGAGGTACACCTTCGGACATAGTTCAATAAAACGTTCTAATCAGCTCAGCGTCAACTTATTTGCGACTAAAGTTATTCACAAAAGACCATCCCGCCAAAAGGAAGCAAACGCGTCCCGCCAACTTCTACCCACAATCGTCCTTTCGCGCCGCTCTTCGCGTGAACTACTATTTTCCCCGCGCAGGATCTGCCTCTCCACCGCCGTGACCCAGGCCGCCACATCGCCCGTGGCCGCTACCTCCCCATCCCGCTCATCGCGCAATAGCTCCCCTGGCCCACCCTGATTCGAGACGATCACTGGTAAGCCCGAGGCCATGGCCTCGACCACCACATTACCGTAAGTATCCGTCGTACTTGGAAAAACAAACAGATCAGCTGAAGCATAAGCCTTGGACAAGTCCGCCCCGTGCAGTACCCCAGTGAAGATCCCCTCATGCATCTTCTTCTTTAACTCAGCCAAGAATGGACCCTCTCCAACACAGGCGAAAGTCACTCCTTTCTTCCTCGGCAGCTTCTCTGCCACCCGCGAAAGGAACTCCAGTTCCTTCTCCTTCGATATTCTGCCCACATACAAGACCACCTTACCGACCGCTCCGCGCTTCTTCCAAAACTCTGGATCACGATGTTTCGTTGAGAAGGTCTCCGTATCCAAACCCCTTGGTAGAATCATCAGCTTTTCCCGCGGCAACCCCTTCTCAACCCACCGCTCCAAGTAGCTTTGAGAGTTCACATACACCCGATCCATCTGGCTGTAGAACCAGTGCATGTAGTTCCACGCCATACCCTCCATCAAAGGATCATCCTCACTCAAAAACCTGGCGTACTGAGGAAAATCGGTGTGATAAATAGCGCTCGTCTGTAGTCCAAGAATTTTAGCCGCCATCAGTCCCACCAAACCCATCGGCCCTGGCGTGCTCAAAATAAGCTCGGTGTAACCACGATTGGCTACGTGATCCACAAACTCCAGTACAGGAGGAAAGCTCAGCTTTTGCAGATCATACTCAGGCAGAGTGAACTCGCCCACAGGCTGAAAGTTTACTACTCCATCTTCCTCCGCCTTGCCCATTCGACTAGTCAGGATAGTTAAATCAGCCCCCGCTTTCCTGCCAGCTTCCGCCATCGTTCGGATGGTTCGGGCCACCCCGTTCACATCTTCCAAGGTGTCGGTACACCAACCCTTCCTGCGATTCTCCAACGCAGATGGTTTCTTTTCTAAGAAATCGGATGCCACCTGCCCCCACATCAACCGATCACTTTTCAAAGCGTAAAAGGAGTACAAGTAAGGGGCCGCCGCTAGACCCAGTGGAATCACTCCGGCCAAAGGTTCTAACCCTCCCAGCACATCCCCTTTTTCCGCTTTGACCAAAAACCGTGTGACCACCCGAAATCCAACATCGTTCATAATCTTGGATGCCAGACGAAAACTCCTGCGCTCGGGCTCCTTCTCCTCTTGTAAAACGGTCTGCAACTGTTTCCGAGTGGCCGGCAAGGTCAGATACGCGGAAAGCTCCTTATTTAACCCGCCCTCAGGCGATCGCCAGAATTCTAGAATCTTCCCGCTCGTAACCATCTCCACCGCATAGCGAGCTTTATCCAAGAAACTAATCTCCAGAGGGTTTTGTCCTGCAAGGAAACGATTCACGATCCCTAAAATAAGCGCCGACCCACGTGGCGCTTTATGTCCGACCTTTTCACGAAGGAAATCGAAAATAATATGAAAAAGTCCGTTAACCAGTCGGGCAGGATCACCACCGCATCCATGAACGATCCCCCTGCCTTCCGCTACGCCTCGTAGAAATGACTCCGCATCCTTCGCTCCAGCAACCTCCGTCCAAACTCTGCCAGCATACAAACCGCTATGATCGTTCGATCCGCCCATGAAAGATTTGCGCCAAGGCTCCGGACTCAGCGGAGTTAAACCGTGTCGTCGAGAAAGCTCTTCCACCTTGGCTTGGGTTAAGGCGAGCAGACAAGTAGTCGCTATCTCCTGCCCAAGCGGAGAGCGTAAACCATTCTTACTTTCAAATACCTGAAAAAGAAGGATCAGCTTCTCGAAATGCTCTGGCCGCATTTTCCCATCCAGATTAAGCAAAGGGTGGGCGACGGCGTGAATAATCTTTTCCCGATGGAGAAACTTGGCCAGGTCATAGAGGTTGGGGCGTAGTTTCTCGATCTCCGCAAATTGGCCGTCGTCCAGATTCCAGGCCAGGAGATGAATCTTACAATGGTCTTCAGGAAAATAAGTGGTGATCTCGATCCCTGGGATGAATCCATCGAGCCCCTGCAACTCCCAAGCCGCTCCTAAGGTGTTATGGTCAGTAAGGGTAACAAAATCGTGTCCGGATTGCCGTAGCAACTCATAAAGTTTGCGGGGTTGGGAAAGACTGTCGGGTATGCCCAGCTTCCGTAAGATCCATTCGGAGGGACGGTCGGAATATCGGGAGTGGAGATGAAGATCAGCTTTGGACATGTTCGGCGTAGGAACAGCTACGATAGCCACGACGCCCCAACTCTTCGAGCAAAACGCCTACCTGTCGCCGCACAAAAGGTGTCTCTAAATCACGGGGGTGAAGGCTCAACCTCACTACCTTCTCCCCTGCCCAGATCGCCTTCCATATCGGGTGCCACCCTCGCGCCACTACCTTACGCCAGCCAGATCGGAGACTGTAGGTACCAGCCCATGCTTGATCGCGGTGGCCACTAGCGAGATTGATCACTTCCCGTAGCCGACAGGTGTAGGTAAAGCCACGTTCCGCGAGAGTCTTTTCCAACGGTTCAGGATAGAGCCATGCGGGCGCCACAAAACCTGCGATCTTCCAACCCTGCCGCTGCCAGAGCCCCATTGCTCGGTCCACACGCTCCATCGCGTCTTGCTGTGGCAGATCGATAAACTCAGCCTCACCACTCGTGTAGATTTTTGTCCACCACCAGGAGCCAGCAGGCCGATCTTGTCGATCGTGATAGTAGCCATGAATCGCGAGATCGTGTCCTTCGTCCTGCCATCCTCGCAAAAGAGTTAAGCACTCTTCCGAGGACTCGACCGACCCACCGTGATGATAGTCGGGAATCACTAGGACCGAGGCATGACCTGGGCAGCGGTGTAGGCAAAACTCCATCTGCTCTTCCAGTTGGGTTCGACTGCCTGAATGAAAGTCGTGCAGAGAAAGAAGCAACCGCTTTTCCCCCATCGGTGGTGCGGGCTTACGAAACTTTGCCCCCCTTCTGCGAACTTGGACTAAAGTACAAAGAAAGACTGGCTCCTTATGCTGCTCTCTAAATTTAGTGACTTCCTTCCGTTTAGTAATCGTGAAGCCGTAACGACCAAACATCCTCTCTGTGCGCCTATCTCCCTTCACCACCACCTGCCCAAAGACGCAAGTTTCCCCAAGTTCCGCCATCCGATCTAAGAAAGTCTCAAAGAGAAGCAATCCAACCGCACCTCCGCGCACCTCAGGAAGCAGGTTGATATGAAAATGCACTCCATGAGGAGGAGTGCCTGGGGTCTCTTTTCGCCCCCGAAAAAGCAACCACCAGAGATACCGGCGACTCTCGGGCCGATAGCTCCACAACAGACCGTTTAAAGCCCGCCACATCCAACCGAAAACATGCCGCAGCAGGTAGCCTCGATGGAGCTTGGCGCTACGCGACCCCATAATAAAACCGAGGATTTTCCCCTCGGCGTTTTCCAGGACAAAGGCGTTTTCCGGCTCTGCATCTGTGTAGGGGGCGGTTAAGAAATCAGCGAAAAGTTCGCGGTCTTCAAAAAGCGGGTCTATGGGATTTCCCAAGAATCCAGTGTCTGCACATATCCGCCGAACCGCTTGCCGATCGCGCACCTGATAGGGACGTACGGTAGCCTTGGTCTGAGATTCAAGATTCATAAATCTTAATCTGGCGGGAGAAGGTTTTATCCCAGCTAAAGTTATCCGCGACAAACTGGGCCACTTTAGTCCGCTCCGTATCACCCAACGAAACTAACTTTCGTAGAACCGCAGCGCTCAGGGCACTGGATCCTTTTTCGGTGGGCCAATCCACTACATCCGATGCCTGCTCATCCATCGCACCCCCGCGAAAAGCAATCACTGGCAAGCCGCACGCTTGAGCCTCCAGTAAAACTAGTCCAAAGGTCTCCCATCGTCCTGGATGAATTAAAAGATCTGCCGCTTGATACCACTCCGCGAGCTCCTCCGTCTTTTGCAAATACGGGATTCGTTTCACCTTCGGATGATTTCGAATGTACCCATCGACCGCTCCTTTCATCTGCCCTTCGCCCACCATAACCCCCATCCAAGGCAAATTAGAGTTTTCCTCCATCTTCTTCCACGTGCGCAAAAGAAGCGCCGTATCTTTATCGGGCGAGAAACGTCCGACGTATAGAACCACTAGAACATCTTTGGTTATCCCTAGCTTTTCTCGTAACTCGGATCGTCGCTCCTTGGTTGCCGGATGAAATATCTGCGTATCAACTCCTAAGGGCAAGTGCAGCAGACGCGGTATTCCCCAGTTTTGTAGGACCCCGATAAGGTGGCGGCTTGCTACAAAAACTCCCTTTCCAGTTTGGGCGAGATTACGCAGATAATCTCCCGCCAACTGCTCCGTCACTGCCCTCGCCCAGTTCCCGGCGAACTTTAAAACCGTCCGCAGAAGCGCATCAGGAAAATGGGAGTGGTAAAACATATAAAACTTCGAACCCCTTCGATTCGACCAATTCCGCGCTACGAGAGCGGCATGATAAGGATCTCCCGCTTCTACAATCTGGGGCTTCTCCTGATAAAGAATGCGGAGGAGAGCAGGCAGATCGAGCATCCAGCGATAACGGGAAGTGGCGTTAACTAAGGGACCTCGCACCGTCCAAATTTGCGTACGACCACCTTCCACCTGCTCCGTCCTTTCTCCAGGCACAATCAGGAGATGTTCGTGGTTCGTGTGTTTACGAATATACGCCCTTTTGGCCATTAGATATGAGCGAACCCCACCTCCCATCGGAGAATACACTTGGGTTAAGTCACAGATCTTCATGCAAACAGCCTTGGAGCATGCCTCTTTTCGTGATAAAATGGAAACTAATGAGACGGAACGAATTTCTGCGCCTGCTCACCCTCGCTGGGGCCGGTTTGGCTACCCCCTCCTTTGCCCAGCCTGGTCCCAATACCATCGAGGGAGAATCGGAGGTGAATCCCCACTTCATTAATAGTGGACCAGGATTTGGCAACCGCCTAGCCCTCACCTTTGATGACGGTCCCACCCCAGGAATCACTGAGCGCGTGCTGGCAGATCTCTCTAAATACAATCTTCATGCCACCTTTTTCCTTATTGGATCGAAAGTCGATGCCTCCCCAGCCCTCGCCCGTCGCATCGTGGAAGAGGGGCATGATGTGGCCAACCACTCCTACACTCATCCCCGTCTCGCAGGCATGTCCGATAGTGCCGTCGATCAGCAGTTATCGAAAACCCAAGAAGCCATCATCCGTGCCACTGGAGTTACCCCTGTCTGGTTCCGTCCTCCCTACGGCGCCTTCCGCCGTGAACAAGGCCCCATCGCTGCCAAGCTCGGTCTCGGCGTAGCCTACTGGTCGGTTGATCCTAAAGATTGGTCTCAACCAGGAAGCAGTGCCATCGCCTCGCGCGTGCTCTCAGCTTGTCAGCCTGGATCAATTATTCTTCTCCACGATCTTCACCCCCAAACGGCCGACGCCGTTCCCACCATCTTCAGTGGCCTGATCGAACGCGCCTTCACCCCCGCCCCCTTTCACAGTTTTGTCGGTGCCCCCTACGCCTAGATCAATACCCTACTTCGCACCCGACAAGATCGTTCCGGGAAGAACCCGTGCATTTTTTAAAACCAGGCTTCCTGGATTCAAAACGCTGTTACAGCCAATCGCCGCACCATCTCCAATAATTGCGCCGAATTTACGCAAGCCCGTTTCGTAAACTTTCCCTGCCAAACGCACTCGGATGGGCATTCCATCAAGTCGATAGTTCGAAAGAATCACCCCCGCTCCCAGATTCACATCCCTTCCTACCAAAGAATCGCCCACGTAGTTAAAGTGCGGGGCGTGCGCCCCAGCCAAAAGAACACAGTTTTTAAACTCAGAACTATTACCCAAAACACATCCGTCCCCTGCGATAACATTTTCCCTCAAATAGGCCCCATGACGGATCTGACAATTGGCCCCAATCCAAGCTGGCCCTTGAATATAGGCCCCAGGCTCAACCACCGTTCCTTCACCCAAAAACACATTTTCACCAATTACGGGCGATCCCAAAAGTTTCCCCTTCGATCCCTTAGGTAAGTTCTTTTTTAAGTAGCCGGCAATCTTGGGCAACACTTCCCAAATATGTTTCACCCCAGCGAAAAGTTCCTCATGCCCCTGACCGTGGGCATCAAAGTAGTCGCTAAACTGCGTTCCCAAAGAGGACATCGATCTACCTTGCCTTGACTCGCCCTTGGCCTCAAGCCTTGCCACGCAGGGCTTGAGCCACCGCTCGCTGGGTAACCTCTAAATCGATCCCATCATGCATTGAGGAAATAAAACAGCTTTCATACTGCGATGGTGGAAAATAGACCCCGCAATCCAGCAAAGTGTGAAAGAACCTGGCGTAGGCCTCGCGCGAACAGGTTTTGGCCTCGGCTAAATTACGCACCCTTCCTCCCTCCTCCCGAAAAAAGAGGCAGAACATCGACCCGATTCTCACCCACGGGTACAGCAATCCAGCCTTGCGCAACTCCTCGACAAAGATTGCCTCAACCGCCAAGCCCGTTGCCTCGAGCTTCTCGTAGATTCCGCCACGCTCCAGAACCTTCAGTTGGGCCAGCCCCGCCGCCATCGCCATCGGATTCCCTGATAATGTACCCGCCTGATAAACCGGACCATCAGGAGCCAGATAATCCATAATCTCCGCCCGCCCACCAAAGGCCCCCACAGGCATTCCCCCTCCAATCACTTTACCAAACGCCGTCAAATCAGGTCGGACTCCAAATAGACCCTGTGCCCCACTCAATCCCAACCGGAATCCAGACATCACCTCATCGAAGATTAGCAGGGCCCCGCAGGCTTTTGTTTCCGTGCGTAGGAAGGAGAGAAAACCCTCCTCTGGCAAAATAAGGCCCACGTTTGCAGGAATCGGTTCTAATAAAACAGCCGCAATCTCCGCTCCGTATTTTTTAAAACAGGATCGAATCGCATCCTCGTCGTTAAATGGTAGAACGAGGGTGTCTTGCACTGCTCCAGGCGTTACCCCTGCACTATCGGGTTGCCCCAAGGTCAGCGGGCCAGAACCTGCTGCGACGAGCAGAGCATCACTGTGCCCGTGATAACAACCAGCGAACTTTATGATCTTATTTCTTTTGGTAAAACCGCGCGCCAATCGAATGCATGACATGGTGGCTTCAGTTCCACTATTGCAAAAACGAACTTTCTCCATACTCGGAACTAGCCGACAGATTGTTGACGCTAGTTCCACCTCCCCGGCATGGGGAGTTCCAAAGGTGATTCCCTTCTCCGCCGCCTCCCTCACCGCCGAAACCACCTCAGGATGAGCGTGACCTAATATCGCAGGGCCCCAACTGCCAACATAGTCCACATACTCTTTCCCATCCACATCCCGCATTCGCGAACCCTTGGCCGACTCCATGAAAACAGGCGTTCCACCTACTGCGCGAAAAGCTCGCACTGGAGAGTGCACACCACCCGGCGTTACCTTTTTAGCTGCCGTAAAAAGCTCTCTTGATTTCTTTCCACCCCCATTTTCCATGCACTCACCCTACGGGAACTCGTCCCGAATTCCAGCCTAGGTGAACTAGGCTTTAGTTTGCGGCAAAATCAGCCCGTGCTCTCTTCTCCGCCTCGACCAAGCCACTCCACTCCTCCCATCCGCCAACCATCTGCCGTTGGGCTTCCGCTTGTGCCTTCTGCAGTAGGGGCAGATCTTCCGGTAAATAGGCATGTCGAAATCGTGGTAATCCACTCTGGTCCGCCCCTAAAATATCTCCTGGACCGCGAATTCGATAATCCTCCTCAGCAATCAGAAACCCGTCTTGGTTTTTTTCTAGGAACTCAAGCCTCGCCACCGCATCAGTTTGACCCGTCCGATGAATTAAAACACAAGTCCCGTTGCGACCCCCACGCCCGATTCTACCGCGAAGCTGATGCAACTGGGAAAGTCCCAGTCGATCAGCGTAATCGATCACCATCCAGTTGGCCTCAGGAACATCCACTCCCACCTCCACCACCGTCGTCGCCACCAGGACAGAGATCTTTCCCTGCCGAAACTGCTCTAACACTTCCAACTTCTCCGCCTCCTTCATCTTCCCATGAAGCAGCGCTACTCGCTTCGCACCAATCTGCGCAGCAAGCTGCTCGTGTGTTCTGCGCACCGAAGCTTCCTCCGCGGGATCCTCTACCTCATCTCCCAAGCGGGGCACTACCACATAGACTCGGTCTCCCTGCTCAACTCGATCCTTCAAATGAGCCCATATTTTCTCTACCGCGGAACCATCCCGAACCAAGGTCCGTACTTTTCCTCGTCCTGGAGGCATTTCCTTCAAAAGAGAAACATCCAAATCTCCATGCATCAACAGGTCGTACGTCCGCGGAATCGGGGTAGCCGTTAGCACTAGGAGATCGGGCCGTTCCCCTTTCGCTAAAAAAGCCGCCCGCTGCTTGACTCCAAATCTTTGCTGCTCGTCGATCACACATAAGGAAAGTCGCGAAAGACGGGCCTTCTCCGCAAACAGTGCATGAGTTCCGATGGTAATCCTTGGAAACAAACCAGCTGGACCAGGTTTCGATGCGGAGGTCCAAGTAACGATCTCTAGATGTTTCGTCGGCAACATTTTCCTCAAGGAGGTTGCGTGTTGCTCCACCAATAGGGTGGTGGGAGCCATCAAGGCCACGTGAGAGCCGTGTTCCAGCGCCCGAAGCAAAGCATGGGCTGCCACCAAAGTCTTTCCCGAACCGACGTCTCCTTGGAGCAGTCGGTGCATCGGTCTCATCAGACGCAGGTCTTCATCCACTTCAGCACACACCTTGATCTGATCTCCAGTCATCTTCCACGGAAGGGTCTTACTCCAAGGTCCCACCAGGTCCCGCACCTTAGGAGGACGCTCAACCCGAATCGCCTCCCGCGCCGCACGACGAACCCGTAGCGAGAACTGGATTCCGACCAGCTCCTCGTAGGCCAGTCGTCGACGCGCCTTTTCCACTTCGGCCAGCGATTCAGGAAAATGAAAGATCCTCCAAGCCTCTTCCCGTGTGGGCAATCCTTCCAGTGTCGGAAAGCATTCAGGAACCACAGGAGGAAAAGATTTTAAATAGTAGTAGATCGTCGATCGAACTCGCCGCTGGGTCAGGCCCGTAATCAACGGATAGATCGGCACCACGCGATCGAGGTGGATTCCCTCCTCTTTGCCTAGCTCGATCGACTCGGTCTCAGGGTGAGCCAAGGTGAAGATTCCTTTTTTTTCTTCCACCCGTCCATAAGCCGCTACCCGTTTTCCCTCGGGAAAAGCTCGAGCCAGAAAGGGTAAGTTATAATAAACCAACCGTACCCGCTCCCCCACGCTTATCCCTTTCCCTGCTACCTCAAGATTGACCTCAACACTGCAACGCCTCCCGCGCCAACGGTTGAGCTTCGATTGAGTGACGACTCCTTGAAAATGAACCGGACCTATGGGCAAACCATCCGAAGGATGCCACCCCTGTCGGCGATCTTCATGTCGGCGCGGGAGATATCCCGCCAACGCCTCAGGCCCAGCAAGTCCTAACTTCTCTGCTAAAGCCGTCGCCGCACGAAGCTGGCGAGCCATCTCTGGCGCTACTGCCAGTCCGTCATTCGCCATCGTGGCCCATCCGTATACTCATCCCACTCCCAGGATCCCGCCAAGTTAAAGACAGAACGATCAGGGGTACGTCCCGCAAAATCGAAACCAACCACCTCAAATCTCTTCTCCCCCACCTTGGCACGGAATTTAAGATGCCTCTCCGCAAAGACTTTGGGCGCTCCCGCTAAGCTTACCCCATCCAACCGAAAGATTGGCTCAGGGTTTCCTTTGCCAAAGGGAGCCATCTCCGCAATTCCACGAGCCATTTCTGCCGTCAGATGCTCAGGAAGTAACTGCATCTCAATCGAAAGGGTCTTCTCAAAAACATCTAGGGCCACATGTTTCTCGATCCATGCTTGGAGAAGCTCTCTAAACTCCGAGACCCGATCCGCTTGAATGACAATGCCAGCGGCCGCTTCATGTCCTCCGAAACCTTTTAAGCAGGGAGCACAGGCCCGCAGGGCATCCATTAACGAGAGTCCAGGCAGGCTTCGTCCACTGCCCTTGCCCTCGCCACCATCGGTTAAAGCAATCACGAAACTCGGCCGATGAAATTTTCTGACCAATCGAGAAGCGACAATTCCCACCACCCCTGGGTGCCAACGATCACTCGCCGCCACCAACCCGAGGCCAGTTGGAGCGTTTCCAATCTGCTCCTCCGCCTCCCCCAATGCGATGGCCTCGAGCTCCTGCCGCTTCCGATTCTGCAGATCCAACTCTCTAGCTAATTGCGCCGTCTCCGTGGGATCATGGCTTAGCAATAAATCCAAACCCGAGGAAGCATCGCCCACACGGCCTCCTGCGTTAATTCTTGGACCGAGTTGGAATCCTAATGTGAAAGAGGTCGGCGTCCGCTTCAAAGAGCCACTCACTTCCATTAATCTTTTCAGACCAGGATGAACAGTCTGGGAGAGCCTCTTTAAGCCTTCTCGCACAAAGATCCGGTTATCAGCTTTTAAAGGGACTAAATCCGCCACCGTCGCTAAAGCCACCAGATCAAGAACCTCTCGTAGATCAAACTGATCTCGGCCCCCTTTGGCACGTAAGTAGGCGTGGCAGACTTTGAAAACCAGCCCTGCGGTACAGAAGTGATGATCCTCCTTTCCTTTCTGAGGATTGACCAACGCATCCGCAGGGGGACGTGGATCACTCAACTGATGATGATCGACCACCAAGACCGAAATACCCGCCTCTTTTAACTGAGTAATTTCCGCGTGGCTGTTTGTTCCGCAGTCCAAAGCGATGAAAAGATCTGGAGTTACGCCACCCTCGCGGGCCCTTTGCAAGGCAGCCAAGGTCAATCCGTACCCCTCCTGCTTTCGATCAGGCAGAAAAACCCGCACCGAAGAAAGGCCTAGAGCGGTTAAAAATATCTTCATCACCGCCGCACTAACAATCCCATCTACGTCGTAATCGGAAAATATCAGCACCTTGCCCTTTTTCGATATGACTTGGGCCAGCAGTTCCACCGCATCAGGCATACCTGGAATCCCTTCAGGATTCCCGAGATCCGACAAGCGAGGATGCAGAAAGGACTCCTGAGCCGTGCCCGCAGCGAAACCTCTCTTTTCTAGCATCCGCAAGAGAAGTTCATCCTTCCCCGATTGGGGAGGCAAAGTCTCAGAGGTACTCGACCAACGCATCCTCAAGGCATACGGCCAAAACTACAGGGTGCAAGATCGCCCCGCCTAGCTCTTGGTTTTTCCGAAAAGCAGGACGATTGGGCTGGCAATAAATATCGAGCTGTATGTCCCTACCACAATTCCGATGAGCAGGATCAGCGCGAAGTCATTAATCACCCTTCCCCCAAAGAGAAAGAGCACCAGCACCGCCAAGAAGGTAAGCCCCGAAGTCAGTAAAGTTCGACTCAACGTTTGGTTGATCGCGGTGTTCATCACTCCTGCTCGATCCCCACCAACTCCTCCACGGAAGTACTCTCGGATTCGATCAAAGATTACGATGGTGTCGTTAATCGAATAACCAGCCACCGCCAGAATCGCCCCAACCATTGGCAGAGAAAGCTCTCGGCCGAGCAAGGCAAAGATTCCTAAACTGATCAAGACATCGTGCACTAACGCTACGATCGCACCTGCTGCAAAAGCGCTTTCAAAACGCCACGTGGTGTATAAGAAGATTGCGATAATTCCTAGGATGAGTGCGGTTAAGGCCTTCTGCTTTAACTCCGCTCCAACGACGCCAGCCACCTTATCCAGTTGGAGTTGACGAAAACCCGCCTCCGGGAAAACTTCCGCCAGCTTAGATCCAGCGATTTCCCCGTTTCCGAAGCCTGTACGCAGGGAAAGAACTTCCTCTCCGCCTACAGGACTCCGCTGGTACTGCACCACCTCCGCCATGTTGCCTAGTGCAGAACGGATTTTTCCGTCATCTACCTTACTTTTAAAACTAAAAGTAACTAAATCCCCACCTGTAAAGTCCACACCTAATACCTTTTCCCCTTTTATGCCAACCACTACTAGACCAGCGAGTAGTAGTAGACCCGAAAGGACAAAAGCAGGAACCCGCAACGACAAGAAGTTGATCTTGGTTCCCTCTAAAAACTTCATCATGTGGAAACGACCCTTCCCCCCATTACCGGCCAACCACTCCGCTCCAGTCCGACTAACCACCAATGCGGCAAATAAACTGGAAAATATTCCCAAACAAAGGACGGTGGCAAATCCTTGGACTGGCCCCGATCCCTGCCAAAACAGGATGGCAGCCGCGATCACCGTGGTGACATTCGCATCTAAAATCGAGCTGAAGGCACGCTGGAACCCGGAGCTGACCGCTTCTAATCCTGTTCGATGGTGAGCTAACTCTTCCCGAATTCGTTCAAAAACAAGCACGTTGGCATCTACTCCGATACCGATCGTCAAAATCAAACCTGCCAAGCCAGGCAACGTCAGGGTAAATCCGAACTGCGCCAGCAAGCCTAAGAGAATAAGGATATTGATGCACAAACCCCCTACTGCCACTAATCCCAACCCACGATAGTAGATCAGCATGAAAAGACTCACCGCCACCAGACTCATCCAGCCTGCCCGAAACCCACTTTGCACCGAACTCGCTCCTAGGCTGGGATCGACCCCACGCTCGTCCACGATTGAAACTGGATTCTCTAATGGGTTCTTAAGAACACTGGCTAACTCTTCCGCCTCAATGGAGGACATGCTTCCACCTGAAATCTCGCAACTCCCATAAATCGCACTACGAATCACCGGGGCGGAGTAAACCTCTCCGTCCAAGATAACCGCCAAGCGGCGCCCGATATTCTGCTCAGTTAGTCTGCCGAATTTTTGACGTCCGTCTGGATTGAACTCAATAATGACTACTGCTCGCCCAAGTTGGTCTACACTACGAAAAGCGTTTGCCACACTTTTCCCAGAAATCTCCGTCCTGCGCTTCACCACAATTGGAGTCTCCACCACCGTCCCATTCGGTTTACGATCGCGCAATTTCAGCACCTGATACTCGATCGGCACTTGCGGGGTCTTCCCCTTGGCCTGCCCCACCAACTCATCACTCTTCTCGTGCACCAAGGTAAACTCTAGTTTTGCCACCCGCTCCAACTGGCGCCGATAGGACGCCTTATCCGCTTCACTCACCCCAGGAATCTGCACAATAATTCGATTGCCCCCGACCGGCTGAATCACCGGTTCCGCCACCCCAACTGAATCCACCCGTTTCCGAATGACTTCAACCGCTTGGTCTAAGGTGCTCTGGGTGGTTGTGCCCGCTAACTCCAGCAAGAACTGCGTCCCACCCCGCAAATCAAGCCCTGGCTTGATCTTTATCTTCCATGCGCCCGACTCGTCTTTTGCCAAAAGAGAACTCAAACAAAGACCGACCAGCGCCAGCGTCAGTACCACGCTCAATCGCATCCGCTTGCGGGTGTCGGTCGTTAAAAAGTAGCCAATGAATAGAACAAAGAATACCAAGCTTAGGCCGAATTGAATTCCGATCATAAAATATTCCTCCCCGCTTTACTGAGCGGTCTTCTCCTCAACTGCTTTTTCTACCGAAGTGATACTGGAACGAGAAACTTCAATCTTCACGTTATCCGCGATTTTTAGAATCACGATTTGTTCCTTAAGATTAGCTACGGTTCCATAGATCCCACCCGCCGCCAACACTCGGTCCCCCGTCATGATCGAGCTAATCAACTTCTCTGTTTCTTTCTGGCGCTTCATTTGCGGTCGCAAAAGCACGAAATACATCAGGACGAACAGGATTACCAAAGGAAGGAGTTGCACCCAGGCCGGAGGGCCACTGCCATCCGCGGGAGGTTGCGCCATCATCATCGGCATCGCTTCGAACCAATTCATTTCAAACTTCATTATCGTTCTCCTGTTCCTTGGATTTTCCGCCTCGCTGGTACCGCTCCAAGAAAACGCGGGACCAACTTTCCCAACGACCCTCAAGGATCGCCGTCCGGGCTTGCCGGATTGTCTCCAAATAGAAGTGAAGGTTATGCAGGGAAATCAGCCGCAAACCCAGCAGTTCTTCCGTCTTAATCAAATGTTGGATATAGGCACGACTGAACCGCAGACAAGTATAACAGCCACACCCCTCGATAATTGGCCCCGGATCGCGTGTCCAAGTGGGCTTTCTTACAGAAGTCGGCCCCATCTCCGTACAAGCCGTCCCATTGCGCGCCACCCGAGTCGGCAAGACGCAGTCGAACATATCGATTCCCTTCCCGATCATGCGCACCATCTGATCGGGATGACCCATCCCCATAACATAGCGCGGGCGATCGGTGGGTAGATGACGCTCCGCCGAATCGATAGCCGCCATCATTCCCTCTTCAGGTTCGCCCACACTCACTCCACCAATGGCGTAGCCATCGAACCCAATCTGAAGGAGCGCTTCGATGCTTTCCTGACGCAGATCGGGCTGATCCCCGCCCTGCCCAATTCCGAAAAGTAAATTCTTTGTCCCCGTGATGCCCTGCTCCTCCCGACAGATTTTCGCCCAGCGTAAAGTCCTTTGCAGACTCTCGGCTAATCGATCCCGCCCGCAAGGCCAAGGCGGGCACTCGTCAAACGCCATCATGATATCCGACCCCAAGGTGACTTGGGCCCGAACCGCTTCGCGTGGCCCTAAAAAAATCTTTTTCCCATCAACATGACTCGCAAACCAGACCCCCTCCTCCTTCACTTCTCTAATCTTCGCTAAGCTAAAAACCTGAAATCCTCCGCTATCCGTCAAAATCGGCCCATTCCACCGCATGAACTTATGTAAACCCCCCATTTCTGCCATCACCTCGAGCCCTGGCCGAACAACCAGGTGGTAGGTATTGCCTAAAATAATTGGGGCTCGCATCTCGATCAACTCATCCGGGCTGACTCCTTTGACCGATGCTTGGGTTCCTACTGGCATAAAAACAGGGGTCTGCACTTCCCCATGGGCTGTGAAAACGACTCCCGCCCGCGCCCTCCCATCCGTTTTCTCTAAACGAAAAACTTCGGCCGCCGTCTTCATGGAACAATCACCTCCAGCGCCTTTCGCTCCACTCGGAATGTGACTGGAGTCTCCCCGCTGTACTCCCCATCCACCTCTAGAGCCACCGGTTTGTCCGCCTCCACTTTTAATTCAGGCACCTGCAGGTAGGAAACATCCGGCAACGACTGGGGACCACCCAAAAGAACCGCCTGCAAATACCAGAGCAGATCGAGGGGACCCGACTTAGGAAAAATACATACGTCCAATAAACCATCCGCCATATCTGCCTTGGGGAAAAACTGAAACGGGCCCCCATAGTGCCTTCCATTTCCAATTAGAACCATCGCACCCTTGAGCTCTTTTTTTCCAGAAACCTTCACGCGCAGAACTGGTGCGGGTGCCACCATCAACTGGGCGGCGGTTAATAAATAACTCCAAGGCCCCCACGCCCTTTTCGCATCCGGCGGTGTTCTCCGCACTGTCTCCGCATCTAACCCCACCCCCGCTAGCTGAATAAACTTTTTCTGATTCGCCCAACCCAAATCCAACTTCTTCCGTTTCCCCGATCGAATGACCGCCAGTGCTTTTTCTAGTTGGGGCGGAATCCCTAATTCAAGGGCCAACACGTTCATCGTTCCTACCGGAATTACCCCTAAAGTAGACTTCGTCGCGTCCAAGCCATTAACCACCTCGTTGACCGTCCCATCCCCACCCGCCGCCACCACCGTGGTGTACCCTTTTTCCGAGGCCTCCCGCGCTAGCTTTACGCCGTGTCCTGGTTTTTCCGTCAAATAAACCTTCGCTTCGGGCGCGAGATGCGCCACCCGCTTCAAGGTTCGCCTCGCTTGATCTCCCTTGGCGGCGGGATTCAAAATGATACACCACTTGGGTTGCAATGAAGAAGGCATCCTTACGTCATACGGAAAAATCAGCCCCATGTCATCCCCGGCGAGGGGCTGGCTTTCTTCGTATCACCGGGGGCACCCACTCCAGTCGCCGCCTCCAAGTCCCCGATCTGCCCGATCTCCGCCCAGCCCAAGATCGCGTCCGTGCAGCTGTCTTCTCAGCACTAGGCGCCCTCGTCCCTGAAGCCCGTATCCTCGATCTCTTCGCTGGAACCGGTGCCTACGGACTGGAAGCCCTCAGTCGCGGGGCCGCTTCCGCCCTCTTTGTCGAACAAGACTTCCGTACCGCCGCGGCTCTTCGGCAAAACATATCCTCCCTGCAATATGATTCGCCCGTTATCGAGTCTTCCGTCGAATCTTGGCTTCCCCGGGCCAACCCCACTTCTTTTGATCTTATTTTTCTCGATCCTCCCTACGAAAAAACGGGCGCCGAACTTTCTCTTTGGCCCATAGTCCAAGGCCTCCATCTTCTTCTCCGTCCAAACGGCCGAATTATCTGGGAACACTCTTGCTCCTCAAAATGGAGCCCTCTCGCCCCAATCGAAACTGTCTGGCACCGAGAATATGGCCGTAGTTCCGTTTCATTTCTTGCCCATTCAGTCGTTCGTTGACGCATCTCCGCCGCTTCGCTACGTTATTCCACTTCTATGGCTAATAAAAAAATTGCAATCAATGGGTTTGGACGAATCGGCCGCCTTGTTTTCCGTGCACTCTGCCAGCAAGGCCTTCTCGGAAAAAAGTTCGATGTTGTCGCCATCAACGACCTCGTTCCCGCCGATAACCTAGCCTACCTCGTGAAGTACGACTCCACCCAAGGACGATTCCCGGGGCAAGTTCATAGCGAAAAATCCTCACCTTCGGCTGCCGAAGACGATGTTCTGGTCGTTGATGGTCATAAAATCAAGTGTCTTGCAGTCAAAGAAGGTCCCACCGCCCTGCCATGGAAGGATCTCGGCATCGACTACGTTATCGAATCAACAGGCCTCTTCACTGAAGCTGATAAGGCTAAGGGCCATCTCACCGCAGGCTGCTCTAAGGTTATCATCTCCGCCCCTGCGAAAGGCGAGGACATTACCGTCGTCATGGGCGTCAATCACCTCAAGTACGACCACGCAAAACATCACATCATCTCCAATGCCTCCTGTACCACCAACTGTCTCGCTCCCCTCGTTCATGTTCTCCTTAAAGAGGGATTCGGTGTGGAAGAAGGACTCATGACCACCGTCCACAGTTACACCGCCACCCAGAAAACAGTCGATGGTCCATCCCGCAAAGATTGGAAAGGCGGAAGATCCGCCGCCATTAACATTATCCCTTCCACCACCGGCGCCGCTAAAGCTGTCGGCCTCGTGTGCCCCGAAGTCCAAGGCAAACTCACAGGAATGTCCTTCCGCGTCCCTACGCCCACCGTCAGCGTTGTCGATCTCACCGTCCGCACCACCAAAGATACTTCCTACGAGGAAATCTGCCAGGCCATGAAAAAAGCTTCCGAGACTTATCTCAAGGGCATCCTCCTTTACACCACCGATGAGGTTGTTTCCTCCGACTTCATTCACAGCCCTGCTTCGAGTATTTTCGATGCCACCTCAGGAATGGGCCTGAATAAACGATTCTTTAAACTCGTCAGTTGGTACGACAACGAGTGGGGCTACAGCAACCGCTGTGTCGACCTTCTCCGCCACATCGCAGGCTGATTCTCCGTGTCCCACCTCACCGTCCAAGACCTCCAAACTCAAGGGGAACAGGTCTTTGTCCGCTGCGACTTCAATGTCCCGCTGGAACCTTCCCCCGAAGGTTTGCGAATCTCCGATGATACTCGAATCCAAGAGACCCTCCCTACTCTCAAACTTCTTCTAGAAAAAGGTGCCTCCCTTGTTCTCGCTAGTCACCTCGGTCGCCCCAAAGGCCAGCCTGTAGAAAAATATTCTCTTCGACCCATTGTCGCTCACCTCAGCAAACTTCTCGGACGTCCCGTTCTTTTCGCCTCCGACTGCGTTGGCCCCGAAACCGAAAAAATTCGCGCTACCCTTGCGACTGGACAAGTTCTACTTCTAGAAAATCTCCGGTTTCATTCTGAGGAAGAAAAAAACGATCCTACTTTCGCAAAAATGCTACTTGGTTCCGCTAAATTCTACGTCAACGACGCCTTTGGTTCTGCCCATCGCGCCCACGCTTCCACCGAAGCAATCGCCCACTTCGCCACCCAGACTGCCCCAGGACTTCTCCTCGCCAAAGAGCTACGCTACCTCGGCACCGAACTCTCTCAGCCCAAACGCCCATTTCTTGTCATTCTCGGCGGAGCCAAAGTCGGTGATAAGATCGGCGTGCTCCGTTCCCTCCTGCAAAAAGCTAACACCATTCTGATTGGAGGAGGCATGAGTTATACCTTCCGCCTCGCCCAAGGAAAAAAGATCGGCAAATCGCTCTGCGAACCCGACAAAGTCCCCCTCGCCAAAGAAATCCTCGCTGAAGCCGCCCAGCGTGGCGTCAAACTTCTTCTCCCCGAGGACTCTTTCATTGTCGAAAAGCTCGACTTCGCCGCTCGCCAAGTTTCCCCAGGAAAGTTCACCGCCGTTGGGGAAGATATTCCCGATGGCTGGGAAGGTGTCGATATCGGACCCCAAGCTCGTGCCACCTACGCCAAAGAAATTTCCTCCGCCGCCACCATTCTCTGGAATGGTCCTATGGGCGTCTTTGAGATTCCCGAATGCGCCAAAGGAACCTTTGCCATCGCCCAAGCCGTCGCTGCCAATAAAAAATCGGTCTCCATCATCGGAGGCGGAGACTCTGTTACTGCAATTAAACAAGCGGGCTTCAGTCAGCAAGTCACTTTTATCTCCACGGGGGGCGGAGCCTCCTTAGAGTTTCTTGAAGGGAAAGTTCTCCCAGGGGTCGCCGCACTCCAAAATAAATCATGATTCGCAAGAAAAAAGCTATCACCCGCCGTCCAATCGTGGTCGGTAACTGGAAGATGCATCGGACTGCCTCAGATACCCAAGACCTCTTGCAAGATATCGTGAGACGCGTAAGCCGTGTCGCCACCATGGATCTCGTCGCCTGCCCGCCGTTTACCTCCCTGCCCGCCGCCTCGGAATCTCTCGGTCGTCACGGCATCCTCGCCCTCGGTGCCCAAAACATGCACCAAGACAAAGAAGGGGCATTCACAGGTGAGATCTCTGGATCCATGCTGCGCGAAATCGGAGTCCGCTACGTCATTCTTGGCCACTCAGAACGTCGTCAGCTTTTTAATGAAACCGATGCCCTTGTCGCCGCTAAAGCCATTACTGCGGTCGATTATCACCTCCGACCCATCGTTTGTGTCGGAGAATCCCTTACCCAACGCGAGGACAATCAAACTACGGTCGTGATCGAATCCCAAATCCGCGCATCTCTTGCAGGCTTTCCTGCGGATCAGATCGAGGAGCTGGTTGTCGCTTACGAACCCATCTGGGCGATCGGTACAGGAAAAGTTGCCACCCCCAATCAAGCCAATACGGTCCACCACCAGATTCGTGGCCTACTCACCAAGCAGTTTGGCAGCAAAGGTGCGGATGTTCGTGTGATCTACGGGGGCAGCGTCAAACCCGACAACGCCACCGCCCTCATGTCCGAGCCCGATATCGACGGCGCGCTCGTCGGCGGAGCAAGTCTCGACGCGGGAGCATTTTTCGATATCATCGAAAGTGCTCGAACCCTTCGGGCATCCTAAAATGATTAATCTCGCCATCTACGTTCTACTGGGAATCAATATCCTCGTTTGCACTCTTTTGACCCTGCTCGTCCTCATGCAGAAGCCTCGCTCCGAGGGTTTAGGCGCCGCCTTTGGTGGCAACTTCACCGAGTCTATCTTTGGAGCCCAAACCTCAGACGTCCTCACCAAAGCCACCATCTGGCTTGGAGTCATCTTCATGACCCTAACCCTCACCCTCGGTCTTCTCTACAGTCACCGCAGTCTGGGCAACAGCAAACTCCAAGAAGAACTCAGCAAACCGCTCCCCACTGCAGTCACCAACAGTACTTCCACCAACCTGCCCACCGCAGCACTACCCACAGCGACCGAAACCCCTCTTCCGCCCGCTACGCCAGTCGTACCAGCCAAACCCTAATGACTCTCTGCCGGGGTACCCCCGGTCTGCTCGCCCTACTTTTCCCTGTCCTCCTTTTAACGGGTTGCCATTCCCGTCCTCGCGCTGATCTCATTATCTGCAACGGAGCAGAACCCCAATCCCTCGATCCCGCCATCATCTCAGGCCAACTCGAAGGACGACTCACTACCGCCCTACTCGAAGGTCTCGTCCGTCGCGACGCTCGCGCCCGTCCCGTCCCAGGTTGTGCCGAAAAATGGACAGTTTCTCCCGATGGTCGTGTCTACACCTTCACCCTCCGCCCCAACTTACGCTGGTCCAATGGAAATCCCTTAACCGCCGAAGACTACCGCTATAGCTGGCTCCGTGCTCTGAGCCCTACCACTGGTTCTCCCTACTCCGAAATCCTCTACTTCATTGCTGGTGCAGAAGATTACCACTCAGGAAAAGTTCCCGCCTCTTCTGTCGGAATCCAAGTTATCAACGATCAAACCCTTCGCGTCACACTTCTGAATCCAACCCCCTTCTTTCCCGCTCTCACCTCCTTCACCACCTACCTGCCCGTCCATCGTTCCACCGTAGAAAAATACGGTGACCGCTGGACACGCCCCGAAAACTGGGTCGGGAACGGTCCCTACCTTCTCCTTGACTGGAAAATCAATGACCGCGTTTCCCTTGAAAAGAATCCGCTATATCACACCCCCGACCGCGTTGCCCTAAACCGCATCGATGCCCTTGCCGTCAATCGCGCCAGCACAGCCTTCAATCTCTACTCAGGAGGCCAAGCCGACGTCCTTCTTGATAAAGGGCTCATTCCTTCTCTGATTCTTCCCGAACTGCGAGGACGGGCCGATTTCCACCCTGGCCCGCTCCTTGCCACCTACTTTTACCGGTTTCAAGTCACTCGACCCCCTTTCAACGATGCCCGAATTCGCCGCGCCTTCGCCATCGCCTTAGATAAAGAAGCCATCACCGACAAAATTACCCGCGGAAATGAACCCGTCGCCACCGCACTCTGCCCACGTGGCATGGCCGACTATCAACCCCCCGAAGGTCTCTCCTCTGATCCCGATACCGCTCGTGGCCTCCTCGCACAAGCAGGCTTTCCTAATGGAAAAGACTTTCCCCGAGTCTCTCTGCTCTACAATAAATCGGAGCTCAATGAACAGCTCGCCATCGAGATTCAAGCCCAGTGGAAACGCGAACTAGGCGTCACCGTAGAACTCCGCAATCAAGAGTGGGCTACTTATCTTCGCTCGCTCGATGAACTCGATTTCGATATCGCCCGCTCCAGCTGGGTCGGAGATTATGACGACCCTAATACTTTTCTCGACTGCTTTGTCACAGGTCGCGGCAATAATCGTACGGGTTGGTCCAACCCCACCTACGACTCCCTCCTCGCTTCTGCTCTCGCCGAACCGAACCCCGCCCGCCGCCTCCAACTCATGCAGCAAGCTGAAACCATCCTTGTTACTCAAGCCCTCCCCATCATCCCCATTTACCATTTCGTCGGTTGTCTTATGTTCGACCCAACGAAGTGGGCAGGTCTCTACCCCAACCTGCTCGACGACCACCCGTTCTCAGAAATCAAACGCGCTAAAAACTAGCTCATACCTAATTCCTTCATGATCTCCTTTCTATTTCGGCGCATTCTCTCCTCAATTCCCGTCGCCCTCGCTGTCATTGCTATCTGCTTTCTTCTGGTTCGTCTTGCGCCCGGCTCCCCCTTCTCCTCGGAGCGCGCCCTCGATCCGGCCACCCAGGCAATGCTCGAGACCAAGTACGGCCTTTCCGGATCTCTCCCCACCCAACTCTTCCGCTATGCTTCGAACCTTCTCCACGGAGATCTGGGGGACTCTCTCAAGTTCCGTGGTAGGACCGTAAACGAAATTATCGGCCAATCCCTTCCGCGTTCTCTTCTTCTCGGCTCCATCGCATTCACCCTCGCTCTCGCCTTAGGCATCCCCCTAGGAGCCTGGTCCGCCGCCCGCCAAGGGAAACCCTCGGGAGCTATCCTTAATGGCTTGGCGCTACTCACTCTTTCCATCCCCACTTTTATTTTAGCTCCCGTCACCGTCCTTCTTTTTTCTTTCTATATCCGCTTATGCCCACCTGCAGGTTGGGGTAGCCCTTCCCAACTCGTGCTCCCCGCACTTTGCCTCAGTCTCCCTTTCGTCGGTGTCTGTGCTCGACTCACCCGCTCAGGACTCCTCGAAGTTCTTGGCGCAGACTTTATCCGTACCGCCCGAGCCAAAGGGGTCACCGAACCCAACCTCATCTTCCTCCACGCCCTCCGCTCCGCCATCCTCCCTCTCGTCGCTTACGCTGGCCCGCTCGCTGCCAGTATTCTTACTGGCAGTCTCCTCATCGAAGAAACTTTCGCAATCCCGGGAATCGGGCAATTCTTTGTCAGCGGCGTTATCAACCGCGACGTCTTTCTCGTCTCAGGCGTTGTCCTCGTCTACTGCTTGCTCCTTCTTTTCTTTAATCTGATCGCAGACTGGCTCACCGCCCTTCTCGATCCACGCATCAGTCTATCCTCATGAAGCCGCGCGCGCTCCATCTCTGCTTAGCCGCTCTCGCTTTCCTGACCCTCGCCGCAATTTTCGGCCCCTACTGTAGTCCCTACAGCGTAGACCAGATTTCCCAAACCCGCTTGGCCTCGCCCGACGCCACTCACTGGCTCGGCACCGATCTCCATGGACGCGATCTCCTCACTCGTCTGCTTTTCGGTGCCCGTATCTCCCTTCTCGTTGGTCTCGTCGGGGCCACCATCAGTCTTTTCGTCGGTGTCACCTATGGCCTCATCTCAGGTTATCTCGGTGGCCGCACCGATAACGCCATGATGCGCTTCGTCGATATTCTCTACGCTCTTCCCCGCATCGTTCTCGTCATCGTCCTTATCAGTCTCTTCGATTTAAAATTAAAGCATCTTCTCGACGGCACTTTCCTCGCTCCGCTCGCTTCTCACGCCCGACTCCTTCTTCTGTTCGTCGGCCTCGGACTCGTTGAATGGCTCACCTTAGCCAGAATCGTTCGTGCCCAAGTCCTCTCCATCAAAGAGCGAGCCTTCGTCCTCTCCGCACGACTCATCGGACAAAACACTCCCACTATTCTCTTTCGCCAAATCCTTCCACAAGTCCTCCCTATCGTTCTTACCTATCTCACCCTCGCCCTACCCGCGGTTATTCTCGAAGAATCATTCCTTAGCTTTCTAGGACTCGGCGTCCAAGCCCCCCTCGCCAGTTGGGGCACCCTTCTTGCCGATGGTGCCGCCCTCCTCAACCCCATCAGAACTCCATGGTGGTTGATCGTCTTTCCCTCCCTACTCCTCGCCTTCACTCTTCTTTTACTTAACTTCCTGGGCGACCAACTCCGCAAACTCCAAAAATAGACCTCCCAACCCATTCCCGTGCAACAACATGCGCTGGGTCGTAGGTCAATGCTCTCATCATTTGACACCGATCTATTGCAAGGTAGTACCTATCCAATGAAATACATACTATTAACCCTAACCTTCCTAACCTTATCCCTCGCACCCACCTACGCCCACTGCGGTCATTGCGGGTCCGATGACACCAACCACAGTTCCACCACAGGAAAGAAGTGCGCGAAGTGCGGCAATGTCGAAGGTTCTGCCGCCTGCAAAAAAGCCTGCGCAAAAAGCTAATTCTTACGCACGTCCACTTCGTTAAGAAGTGATCAACCAGCCGGTGCTGACCTTTTATCGTCAGCACCGGCTTTTTGTTTATTCTCAGGTTCGTGCCTTCCATTTCCACCTCCCCAAGCAATTCCTTATGCTCCAGTTGTGGAATGTGTTGCGACGGTACTCTCTTTCACTCCGTTGTTCTCCAACCCAACGATTCACCCACCACTCTCTCCTCCCTCGGCTTGATCCTTAAACGCAAAAAGGGATCCCTAAGCTTTCGTCAACCCTGCCCCGCTCACCAAAATAATCAGTGTGGTATCTATGAAAATCGTCCCCACCGCTGCCGCCTCTTCCAATGCCAACAGCTCCTGCAGGTATCCTCTGGCACACTTTCCCAAACCCAAGCCCTAGAGACAATCCGCTCCACCCGAGAAAAGATTAAGCAGGTCGACCAGCTCATCGGCAAAATAACCGAAACCAACCCCAACCACGGACTAACTCAACGTGCCGCCACCGCACTCGCCACCACCCCCACCACACCACTCCACTCCGACCTTACCCTCGCCATGGACGAACTTAACCAAACCCTCGACAAACAGTTCCGTGTTCCAGAAGAGTCTTCTTAACGCCCATGCCCTCCACCCCCACCACCCCGCGCCCGATCCGCACCACGATGATTTCCCCTGCTTTCATATCGCCCGTCTGAGCTGTTATTCCAATCCCTGCCACGGCCTCCATATCCGCCATACCCATAACCGCCTCCGCCATAGTAGTAGTCGTTGTACCCGTAATAATCTTGGTCATTCGCATCCGCCCACTTGATAAAAGGCCTCACGGGGGGTGCCGCAGGTGGAGGAGTCACCGCCGCGGTCTGGCTAAACCCATTCGCTGCAAAAAACAGAATCATAAAGAGGCTTCTTTTCATCCCCCCACT
>CANIEM010000024.1 GCA_947466515.1 Verrucomicrobia subdivision 6 bacterium
AAAGAGGAACCGTATCCTTGGGGTGGTTTGGCGGAGGGAAGACACCGGTTGCTGGTGGAGCTAATTGATGAGGACGGCGATCCTGTTTCGGAGATGTTTGCTCGGGTGGAGCGAACAATTGAGGTGCCGCGGATGGTGAAGGCGGTGAATCCGCATGAGGCCGATTCGGCGAATCTGTGGTTGAGAAAAAAAACGAAGCCAGCGCAGTGAGGGATTGAGAGGAGAATGATTTAGAATTTTTTGTCTTCTTGCATTTTTTGCAGTCGGAGTTGGCCGCAAGCGGCGTCGATATCGTGACCTTTTTCACGGCGGACGGTTGCGCGAACTCCGGCGGCGAGAAGGGTTCGACAGAAGAGGTGGATGGCGTCTTCGGTGGGTCGTTCGTAGGGGAGGCCTTCGACTTTGTTGTAGGGGATAAGGTTGACCTTGGCGTGGAGTCGTTTGGCGTGTTGGGCGAGGAGGCGGGCTTGATCGGGACTATCGTTGATGCCCGCGAGGAGAATATATTCAAAGAAGATAAGTTTTTTACGGGCAGCGATAAAAATGTCGCATGCGGCGAGGAGACGTTCCATGGGATAACGTTTATTTACGGGCATGATTTGATCGCGGACTTCATCGCTGGCGGCGTGGAGGGAGAGGGCGAGGCGGAAGGGAAAGGGGTGGTGAGCGAGCTCTTCGATTTGCGGGGCGAGACCGCTGGTGGAGATGGTGACATGGCGGGCACCCATGCCGATGTTGGCGGGAGAGATGAGGAGATCGAGGGCAGTGAGGAGATTAGGGAGATTGGCTAAGGGTTCCCCCATTCCCATGAAGACAAGATTGTCGGCTCGGCGTCCAGCGATCCGGGCGGCTTCGAGAACTTGGCCAATGATTTCGGCGGCGGTTAGATTTCGGCGCCAGCCATCGAGTCCGCTGGCGCAGAAGCGGCAACCGTAGGCACAACCGACTTGGCTGGAGACGCAGATGGTGAGGCGGGCACTGCGGGTACCGGTTTTACTGAGGGTGGCGGGGATGAGAACGGATTCAATGAGCGATCCATCGCCAAGTTTCCAGAGAAACTTTCGGGTGGTGTCCTCGGATCCCTGGATGGTGATGGGTTCTGCGGCACGGAGTCGGAAACGGGAAGCTAGGGAGGTGCGGAGTGAGAGGGAGAGGTCGGTCATTTCATCGTAGGAGGAGACGAAGCGCTGGAGAATCCAAGTACGAATCTGTTTTTCGCGGTAGAGCTGGTCGGGAGGTAGATCCCAAGTGGCTACGGGCTGATCGAGTAGGAGCGGTAACATTTTGATTAAGCTACCATAATGCGATATTTGATCTACGACCCCATTGGTTTCAGCGGGCACCACGACCAAAAAGGACGGCAGGAATAGTGCGAAGAAGGATTTGGATATCGAGCCAGAAAGACCACTGGTCGATATATTCGAGATCAAGTCGAACCCAATCCGAGAAATCCTTTACGTCGTTGCGGCCTGAGATTTGCCAGAGGCAAGTCATCCCTGGAGTGACGCTGAGTCGGCGTCGTTGGGCGTTGGCAGTCATGGCGAGGGTTTCGTAGGTGGGAAGGGGGCGAGGGCCGACGAGGCTCATCTGGCCGAAAAAGACATTAAAGAGTTGGGGGAGTTCATCGAGAGAGGTGAAGCGGAGGAAGCTGCCAACTTTTGTGACCCGAGGATCCTTTTTGATTTTAAAGACTGGGCCACTCATTTCGTTAAGGGCTTTAAGTTCGGCGTGCTGCATTTCTGCATTACTGACCATAGTACGAAACTTGTACATGGTGAATGGATCGCCATGGCGACCGCTACGTTGTTGAAGGAAAAGAGCGGGTCCAGAGGATTCAAGTCGGATGGCGATCCAGATGACGGCAAATACGGGGAAAAGGAGTAGAAGAAGAAGCGCGCTGCTAAGGCGATCGAAAAGAATTTTTAAGATGGATTGCCAGGTTCCGCCTCGAGCTGAGCGGAAGACAAGGAGGTTGCGGTTCATGATATCCTCGAAGTGGGCTCGGGCGATTTGGGTGCCTACGAAATCAGTGCTCAACCATGCTTCCACCCCTTCTTCTTCGCACGCCTGAATGGCTTTGACGGACCAAGGGAGGTTAGTGGGCTCGACTTCAAAAAGAACGATGCCAGCCGATTCGCGGTGGAGAATATTAACAAAATCTTCAAGTGAATTTTGTTTAGGATGGAGAAGGTGGGCGACACGAACGGAGGTGGCCGAATCGGCAAAGAGATTAGACCAGCGTTCGGCGCTGGTATCGGAATCGGAGATGAGAACGAGATTAGTGGAGTATTGCCCTGCTTGGCGGCGTGCCTGGCTCAGGCGACGGAATAATTCTTCTCGCACAAAGAGGATGAAGGAATAGATGGGGATGAAGAGGACAAATACGACGCGACTGGGGCTTTCCTTTAGAAAAAAGATTAAGGAGACAGCAAGGAGGAAAAGCACAAGAGAGACCTCCATCATTGAGCTGAAGACCCCACCGCGTTTTCGAACAGAGAAGTGGCGATAGATACCGCGCCTTTCGAGAATGATGGGAGCGAGGAGGCCCATGAGGATGGCGTATGGTACATAGATAGAAATCTGTCCAATTTCGTGACTTTCCAATGGGACAAAACGAGGCAGAAACTGGATTCGAATCAGGTAGGCGAGGAGCATGGCACCAGTAGCGCAGAGGCCATCGATGATTTGCAGCCCAAGGCGAGTTGTGCGCAGATCGCGACAGATCATGGATTCCTACTTTGCACGATGGATGAGAGAACGCCAAGAGGTAGAAAGTTGGTGGGCGGCGTCAGAGGCGAGGACGGTTGGACCGCCAGATTGCGCGAGTTGATCGGAAGCGAGGCCATGCCAGGAAACTGCGAGGCGTGCGGCATCGTATGGAGGGTAGCCTGAGGCAAGAAGGCCCGTGAGAAGACCAGCGAGGAGGTCACCCATACCCGCGGTGGCCTGGGCGGGTCCCCCCGAGCCGTTGAAGCTGAAAGGGTGCGAGGATGTGGCGATGAGAGTGTGGGCTCCTTTAGCGATGAGTAGCGTGGAGGGGAATTTTCTCAGCCATTCTTGAGCGGCCTCAGCGCGATCAGTGATGGGATGGCCGAGGAGTCGGGCCAGCTCTCCTGCGTGGGGGGTGAGAAGAAGAGGGCATGTGGCAGTGGCGAGGAGAGCGGGATGGGCGGCAATGATTTCGAGTGCACCGGCATCGAGGACAAGGGGAATTTTGGCGATGGGGAGAAGTTGAGAGAGAAAGTTTTTTAGACTGGTAGAAGGGGGCAGGCCTGGCCCGACTAGAGCAGCAGAGGCACGATGGAGAAAGATCTCTGGATTTGGAAAGGAGCCAAGTTTGATGGGTGCGAGGAGAAGTTCGGGCAGATGAGGAGAAAGGGGGGTGGAGACGGTGCGATCGGTAAAAAGGCGGACAAATCCTGCGCCTGATCGGAGAGCACCTGACGAGGAGAGATTGGCTACTCCTGGATATTGGGTTGAGCCTGCCCAAAGGTGGACGGTGCCAGCGGAATGCTTATGAAGGGAGGCGGAGCGAGAGCGAATTATTTTCCAAGCTTCTTGGGGTAGGAAGAGATCGGCAGAGAGTTTTGGGGAGGGGGTGCCGAAATCGATGGGGACCCCTCGTAGTTGGCCAACGACAGGAAGAGCGGAATCGCGCAGGCAACCTGTTTTAACTGAGCCGAGAGCGAGAGTGAGATCAGCGGGAAAGACTGGACCGGGGATGGCGCCGGTGGCGGGGTGGAGGCCCGAGGGAAGATCGATGGCAACATAGAGGTCGGTTGCCCGTTTTTCTTGAGCGACCCAAGTGAGAATTGCCCCCTCTGCGGGACGGGGTGGAGGAATGGAGCCGAGCCCGAGGAGTCCATCGATAACCAGTCGAGGTCCTTGGGCCTGGAGAAAGCGGGAGGGTTTGGCGGGCCAGACGATGGCCTTTTTCCAGAGTTTGGGTTTGATCCGAGAATCAGGATGGAGACGCCGACCGACGGGGCGGGAAAGGAGGTATTCGACGGACCAACCGAGATCTTTGAGTTCGAGGGCGAGAAGGACAGCATCGTCTCCGTTATGGCCTGGGCCAACAAGGATGAGGGCGACGCTGGGCGATGGAAGGAAAGGGGTGAGTTGAGGGAGCGCTCCCGCGATGGCTTGGCGCATGAGATCTTTGATACGGGCACCCGCTTGGATACTTTTTTCTTCCCAAGTGCGGGCAAGGTCAGGAGGGAGAATAATCATGGGCCAAGAAGGATGACGGTGGCGGCGGAATGGGTTCGGGTATGGGTGAGGGTGACAAGAGAGCGAGTGATGCCTCGGGTTTGGGCGAGGGTAGCACCAGCATGATGAAAGAGGAGAAATGGTTCTCCAGTTGAGTGGCGACCGATTTCCAATCCGAGCCAAGGCAAGAATTGGCCGATGCCTGTTCCGAAAGCTTTAGAGGTGGCCTCCTTAGCGGCGAAGCGGGCGGCGAGGTGAGTGGCGGGGCGTGCTTGGGTGCGGGCATAGGCGATTTCGTTGGGGACGAAAATACGTTCAAGAAATCGATCGCCGAAGCGGTGTAGGGAGTCTTCGATACGATCGATTTCGACTAGATCCATACCCAGGCCGAGGATTCTTTCAGTGCTCATTTTTTTGTGATGGCTTGGAGGAAGTCGCGGACACTTTGTTTGAGGCCGACGTTGATGGCGTGGGCGACGAGAGAGTGGCCGATGTTGAGAGTGTGGAGGTGGGGGAGGGAGAGGAGATCGGGGAGATTGGAGAGGCGAAGGCCGTGGCCGGCGTTGACTCGGATTTTTAACTGATGGGCCTTTAGCGCAGCTTCCTGCAGCTTTGTGAAAGCGGTTGGGCGTTGAGCTGTATCCGCGTCGGCGTAGCGGCCGGTGTGCAATTCGATGACCGGGGCCTGGAGGGAGGCGGCGGCATCGATTTGGCGTGGGTCGGGATCGAGGAAAAGGCTGACAAGAATATTGGCCTGATTGAGTTTTTGAATCATGGGGCGGAGAGAGTTAATTTTGGCGGCGGCGTCGAGGCCTCCTTCGGTGGTGACTTCGGCACGGTTTTCGGGGACGAAGCAGACTTCGGCGGGTTGGAGGCGGAGGGCGAAGTCGAGCATGGCGGGGGTGGCGGCCATTTCGAGGTTGAGCTTTTGGCGGCATTCTTGGCCGAGTCGAAGAACGTCGTCGTCTTGGATATGTCGACGATCTTCGCGGAGGTGGACGGTGATGGAGTGCGCACCGGCAGCGAGACAGGTGCGAGCTAAGGATACGGGATCGGGTTCGGGCACGACTCCTAGAATTGGGACGCGGTACCGAGCCTGCCGGAGAGTGGCGAGGTGATCGATGTTGACGCCTAGGTGGATCACGGAGGAAGAATATCCTACGGAGGGTGGGAAGTTGAGCTTTTTAAGATGAGGAAAGAAGAGTTAGCAATTAGTAGGAAGGCTTGTTCGTTCGGCTGTAGACAGTGTTATCGGCTCGAAGGCCATTATAGCCGTAGCCGTCGGAGTGAGAATTAGTGGCGTCCCAAGCCAAGGTGAGTCGGCGAAATGGAATTTCGAAGGTGTTGGTTCCTCGATAAATTGTAGCGCTACCTGGTGCGGCCTCTTCGTCCGAAGAAAAAGGAAGGTACTCATAGCTGTTAGTATATTTCCGGTAAAAACTGTCCTTGCTCCTGAGGTCCGCTGGGCAGGACAATAATTTCGCAGTGATGCCATAAGGAGCTAGGGCACCGAGAAGGTTGGTGGCTCCCTCGTTGGTAAAAATCTGTTCACCCCATGGATTATTGATACTGGGAAATTTGTTTCCGTTGTCGGGGATATAGAGCCAGACAGCGGTGCCGATCTGGCGGAGATTGGAGAGGCAAACAGTGGTTTCAGCTTTGGCGCGAACTCGTTGTAAGGAGGGGCTAATCATTCCGGCGAGCAAAGCTATAATGGAAATAACGGCCAGAAGTTCGATGAGGGTGAAGGCCGAGATTGGGCGGGCAGTTTCGGACATTATGGTTAACTGGATTTAGTCGCGGTCCGTCGTTCAACGTAGCGTTGGTAGCGTTGGGATCTTTGTTCAGGGCTCATTTTCCGCATGGCGCGGGAGAAGCCTTCTCCTGCGCGTTCCGCCCGGGTTGGGTCACTCATGATTTCCTGCCTTTTTTTGTCGCGTTCCTCCTCTGTGGGTAGGGAAGAGAATTCCCGGTATTGACGGACCGATTCTTGAGCTGATTTGAGGGCATCGGCCTGTTCGGAGGAGGGCAGTGCTGCGATTCTGGATTCAAGGCGGGTGAGGAGAGCATCGGGCGGGAGTGAAGTAGTTTCTCTCCAGCGTAGATTTCCACGATTGGAATCGCTGGTGGCGGGAGGACCACCCGGTCCATCCCGTTCGGAGCGCGCGGGGAGAATGTAGGCAATTTGGGAAACGCCGCCAGCGTCTTTGGCTAGCGCTGGGATGGAGGATTGGACAGGGCCTGATTTTGCGGAGTGTTTTAAACTTGGGTTCCATGTTTCGGGGAGGAGAAGGCGAATTTCGGTGGCTTGCGCGGCACTTTCTAAAGAGGGGACGAGTTGGAGGGGTGGGATGGTTGAGATCTTCCAGTTTTGCTGACGAGGATCACGGTCTGTGGGCAGATCGTCCATTCCTGCACGGAAGAGCCATGGAGTGCGGTATTCGATGGTGCGAATTCCTGAATTTTCGGGAAGGTTGGGCAGAGCCGTGAGCAGGTTTTTTAAAGATGAGGAATCGGGAGCGAGAAGGAAAACGAGGCGACCGCGGGATTCGGCGGAGGCTTGGAGGGCGTCGAGGGCCTCGCTGACAGGGACGCGGCGGACATGGATAGAGATGGGTTTGGTGAGATCGATATCGGTGATGACTTTAAGTCCAGATTGCTGGGTGAAAGAGCGCAGGACAGTGGCGAGGGGTTTCTTTTCGAAATCAAGGGTGATGGTTCCCCACCAGCTGGATATCCAGAGTCCGAGCCATAGGAGGGCTAGGAGCCCAACAAAGGAGAAGAGGAACTTGGATCGATTCATTGGTAACTTGAGTAAGGGTACATCATGAATGAGGGGATGGAAAGGGGTGTGTGGGACCGGAGAAGAGGTAAAAAGTTGTTCGCAACGATGGCACAGAGGTGAAAGGAGGGGATTGCGTATGCTTGTCGGGTTTTCATATGTTTGAGGACTATGTCGGAAACTAATTCGGCACCTGCGGTGCTTTCTAAGCAGATGCTTTTGGAGATTGGAGGTTGGCGGGCGATGCAGGAAGGTCGCTCCCTTTGGGAGGCTGGAAAAGTGATGTCGGTGGATTGGGTGGATCCGGTACTAGGGGGAGTGGTGCAGGCGGGAACGGGGACGGTGAATGCGCGATTGAAATTGGGTGCGCGTTTAGCGGATGTGGAGAACTTCTGTAGCTGTCGGCAGGCGAGGGAGTATGGGACGGTGTGCCCCCATGTGATTGCACTGAGTTTAAAATATTTAGAGAAAAATGGAAAGCCAGCGGCAGGGCCGGTTCATCGACCGAACGGGGCAGTCTCGGGCCCAGTGGCGGCCGCAGCGCGGGCGATGGCGCCAAGATTTCCTCGGGTGTTGGGTCAATTAGCGGGAAAAGGTTCAAAGCCCATGTCCTTAGAGGTGCATCTGCCTCTGGATTTGGGTAAGGCGTGGAAGGCAGGGAAGATTCCTTTGACGGTGGAGGCCTCGGTGGATGGCGGTCCAACGAAGAGTTTGGATGCGGTGCCGGTGGAGAAGGTGGAGCCTTACATTGTGGATGAAGCGGACGCGACGCTCCTGGCAATGTTAGAAAGAATGGAGGGGGCTTCGGTGCATGGGGAAGCCGAGTTAACCGCAGCGGATCGAGATCTTTTTTTTCCTGCGCTCTTAGGGCATCCACGAGTTTTTGCGGGAAGACGAAAACACCTTTTAGTGAAGCGAGCGGCGGAGGGCACACGGTTGAAAGCGGAGTTGGATGCGGATGGCATTTTGCATCTAGAGCTGTTCGCGGCGCCCGCGGGCCCTGCGGAGAGTGAGCTCCTGGAGTGTGCAGATGGGCGGTGGAGGCTGGCGGGGGAGAATCTAGAACTCTTGGATAGTCTACCCCACAGTTATGATGGATTGCGGCACGGACCGAGGTCGGTGGCTCGTGAGGGCCTCGCCCTTTTTCTGCAGAGGGAGATGCCGAATTTGGAAAGGCATGTGCGAGTGGAGGCGGGAGAGAAGCTTCGTGGGCTGCAGTTCGAGACGATGGTGCCAAAGATCAAGGTGGAGTTGGACGGTTTGCTTTCGGGGGTGAGTTGTCAATTGGAGGCACTTTACGGTAAGGAGGTTCATATTTTGACGGGGATGCCAGGGCAGAACGAAGGCATGGACGCCTGGGTACCTGATGGAAAAGATGTGGGGCGATATCGGGTACGGGGTCGGGCGATGGAGCGAACGGCGCAGAGGGAGTTGCTGGCGGCGGGATTTCTTCCCGGGCAACGAGCGGCGGAGAGATACACTTTGGCGGGTGAGGGGAAGGTGGGGGCTTTCTTGGCGAACATTCTGCCACGATGGAAAAAGAAGTGGGAGGTAACGGTGACTCCAAGGATGGAAGCCTTGCTGGGGCGATGTGATTATATTGCGCCGGAGGTAACCTTACGAGACACGGGTGGTTCGTGGCTTTCGGTGGAAGTTGATTTTCGCTCGGGGAACGGAAACGATGCCTTGACCCCATCGGAGGTGCAGAGGCTTCTACAGACGGGGTTGAGTCATCATCGGTTGGCGGGGGGGAGAATTGCTCTGGTACCGACGGAGGACGTGGCGGAATTCACTGAGGTGTTACGAGATTGCCAAGTGAAGAACGACGGCACGCGATATAGGTTGGAAAAAAAGTTTCGAGGCTATTTCGGGGAAGCGATTCGGGGAACGGGGTGGATGGTGAGTGGTCGCTCGAATTGGAAACCGCCGGCAGAGTTGGTGCAGTACAGCGAGGCAAAACTACCTGAGAGGCTGGAGAAGATTGCGCGCCCGTACCAGAAGGAGGGCATTGGGTGGTTGCAGTACTTGGCGAAGAACCACTTTGGCGGGGTATTGGCGGATGAGATGGGACTGGGCAAGACATTGCAGACACTGGCGTTTCTGGAGTTACGACGGGCGGAAAATAAAACCAAGCTACCTGGATTGGTGCTCTGTCCCACGAGCCTGGTGATTAACTGGATGGATGAGGGAAAGAAATTTGCCCCTGGACTGAAGATGCTGGCCTTGTATGGGGCGGGGAGAAAGTCGCTCTTGGCCAAGATTCCAGAGTATGACTTGGTGGTAACGAGCTATGCGCTTTTGCGACGGGATATTGCGATCTACGAGAAGATGGAGTTTGATGCGGTGATTTTGGATGAGGCCCAGAATATTAAAAATCGGACGAGTCAGACGGCGATCAGCGTGAAGAAGTTGGTTTGTGATCATCGCATGGTGCTGACGGGAACCCCGCTGGAGAATTCCCTGCTCGATCTTTGGTCGATCTACGATTTCTTGATGCCTGGATATTTGGGAACGGCGACCGATTTTCGGGATCGGTATGAAATTCCCGTGGCGAAAATGGGGGACGAGCGGGCGCAGGCGCGATTGCGGCACCGGGTACGCCCGTTTCTCTTGCGTCGGACGAAAGCGGAGGTGGCGAGAGATCTTCCAGAGAAGATTGAGCAGATTGCGTTTTGTGAGCTTACGGATGAGCAGAAGGGAGTGTATCGACAGATTTTGGAAGAGGGGCGGAAGCAGGTGAGCGAACTTTCGGGTAAGGCATCGGGGGGAAGAGATCGGATTGCGGTGCTAACGGTGCTAATGCGTTTGCGACAGGCGTGTTGTCATTTGGGGTTACTGCCTCAGGCTGGGGCGGGAGCGAAGGTGTGGAGTGAGCCGTCGGGTAAGATGGAGTATTTCTTAGATCGGTTAGATGAGGCGATTTCGGGTGGGCATCGGATGCTGGTTTTCAGCCAGTTTGTTTCCATGTTGAAGATCGTGCAGGAAGAGTTGCGTCGGCGGAAAATACCGCACTGTTATTTGGATGGGGGAACGATGGATCGAGCGGGCGAGGTGGATCGGTTTCAGCGGAACCAAGATATTCCAGTTTTCCTGATCAGTTTAAAGGCGGGGGGCACGGGATTGAATTTAACTGGGGCGGATACGGTGATTCATTTTGATCCGTGGTGGAATCCAGCGGTGGAGGATCAAGCGACGGCGCGGGCTCATCGTATCGGGCAGAACAAGATCGTGAGTTCTTATAAGTTGATTGCGCGAGATACGGTGGAGGAAAAGATCGTGCGCCTGCAGGAGCGGAAAAAGGAGCTCTTCCGAGGGACCTTGGTCAGCGAAGAGGATTTTGTGCGAGGGTTAGATTGGGCTGAGCTGCAAGAGCTTTTGAATTAGGCGGCCCCGCTTGGGCGAGTGACGAAGAATCCGATCGAATGGCCAAGAAGGCGGGCCGCATCCTTTTGAAAGCTTGAAAGAAACTCTGCTTGTTGGTGTGCCTGAATCAGGTGAAGAGTGGAGCCCCCAAAACCTCCACCGCTCAGTCGGGCTCCCAGATGGCCGGGAGAACTTTTCGAAGCTTCGCAGAGCTTCTCCAAGGCAGGGATCGAGTTCTGGAAATTCCTCTGGGAACTTTCCTGAGATTCGTCCAGCAGCCTTCCGAATCCGGCTAGATCGTTTTTCTTGAGGCAGGACACAGCCCGCTCCACCCGGTGTATCTCACCGACAACGTGCAGGGCTCGACGATAAGCCTGATCGGGCAATTCGCCTTTTCTTTCCATGAGCTCTTGAAGGCCAATTTCCCGCAGGGAGGAAATACCCAGGAGGCGGGTGGCCTCCTCGCAGGATCTGCGCCGCTCATTGTACTCGCCATCGACCAAGGCGTGCTTTTCCCCGCATGCGGCGATTATGAAAGTCGCGGTGGAGGGGAAAGGGATGGATTCCACTTTTAAGGATCGAAAGTCCAGAAGCAGAAGATGGTCTTTTTTGGCGTGGAGAATAGTCATGGGATCGAGGAGGCCACACTTCACTCCAGCGTAGCGGTGTTCGGACTCCTGAGAGATTTTGGCCATCTCAATGGGCGAAAGGGAAAAGTTCCAAAGCTTCTGCAGGAAGCGCTGGGTGGCGACGGTCAAAGCGGCGCTACTGCTTAAGCCCGCTCCCATGGGTAGATTGGAGGAAATCTCTAGATTGATTCCTTTCAATGGGATTCCCCGATCCTTCAATCCTTGGAGAACTCCCAGAACATAGTTGATCCACATTTTATCAGGACAAGGGGAGATATCCTGCAGGCTGCCCTCCCAGGATTCTTTTAAATCCTTGGCCTTTAAAAACAGGCGTTCGTCCGTCCGATTGGATCCGGTTACTTCGGTGGCGTATTCAACGCCCATGGCAAGAACAAGGCCTTGATTGTAGTCGGTATGATTTCCGAGGACCTCCACACGACCGTGGGCGGTGCCTAGGTTGGGGTTCATGATGAAAAAGTGGGTCGGGAAGTCTTGCTGGATATTGCGACAGGTTGTGTCATCACGTAGGTCTAGGCAAGGCGGTGATGTGTTTTAGAATGGAGGATTCATCCGTTGAGGGAAACTTCACTTTGGCGATATGCCACCATTCGGAATGGATGCTGTGGGAGTTGGCAGCGACGGGTTTTTCTGGGGCAAGGCTTTCGATTTCTAAGATATCTCCGTTGGTGAAAAGTTCGGTGTTACAGCCGCGATCGGGATAGGTTGCATTCTTCTCGTGGGATATCCATTTAGTGAAAAAAAGATCGCCCAACTGATAACCGACCCAGCCCTCGGTGTGACGAAAGCCGATCTTGAAGGCCTTGGTGTTCTTCTTTTGAGATAAGGTCCACAGATTTCGGCCTAAGTTGATTCTGGGATCCGCTAGGTCGGTGTATTTCCAGAGTGTGAGATTCCGGTTGGGAAGATAGTCATCCATGGAAAACTTAGTCCCCTTGGGCAGATCCATGGGGTGGGGGACGTAGGCAGGTTGGGGAACGTAAGCGACCCCGCCCTGATTCAGAACGGTCAGACACCAGGGGCTAACGGGTAGGGGTCTTGGCGTTGCGTTCATTAAGCGGTGCTCGATCTGAATCAGGCCGTTTGAGTTCCAGAGGATTTCTATACTCTTTTGCCAGCCAAGCTTTTCGTTTTTTTCTCCGGTCAACCGGCAGCCTTTTTCTGGGAGGAGTTCGAAGGAGACCCGATCGTTGTCGAGGGCGTAGCACTGATCGTTTTCTGGAGCGGTCCAGAGGCGATGACCTCCGTAGATCATCCACTCTTTAGCCCCGGTTTTTCCCATCTGCTCATTGTTTTCAAAAAGAATATTCGGCCCATCGACGAGCCCAAACCGAAGGATGCGTGGACCAATTTCGAGCGGGGCGACCAGTTCCCATCCGTCCCGGCGCATGCGGATGGCTTTAGTCCAACCGCGGTAAGGAACGATTTCGAGGGAAAGACTCATCGGGCGTTCAGGATTGAAGCAGATGGCGGGACCACGTCAGATTTTCGGGGGGCGCGAGAATCCATGGTTTTGTGGCCGCGCTTCAGACGAGGTGGCGTGGAAGATCTTCTAAAACCTCGCAACCGAGTTGTTCCATAACCTGCTGGAGTTGTTTTTGGAGGATTTCGACGACTTGATCGCCACCCTTTGCGCCCATCGCACAAACGCCATACATCGAAGCGCGACCTAGGAAGGTAAATTCAGCTCCACTGGCCATGGCGACGGCGATGTCGGAGCCGGAGCGGATGCCGCCGTCCATCATGATTTTGGTGCGGCCTTTGAATTCCTTCGCAAGCGCGGCGGTGGATTTAACGGTCGACTGGCCTTGGTCGAGCTGGCGGCCGCCGTGGTTAGAGACGATGAGTCCATCTGCGCCGAGGGAAAGGGCGAGTTCAGCATCCTCGGGGTTGACGATCCCTTTGATCACCAGATTACCTTTCCACTGATCGCGGATGGCGCGGATACGGGACGCGGTCAGCCGACCACTGAAAGTTTTGTTCATGAACAGGCCGAGGTGTTTCATCGATAGTCCGGGGGGAATATAGGGCTTGAGCGTGGCAAATTGGGGGATGCCTGCGAAAAGTTGGGAAAATGACCACATCGGACGGGTGCACATTTGGAAAACATTTCGGAGGCTCATCTTGGGTGGGACGGAGAGGCCGTTGCGGATTTCCTTAGGGCGGTAGCCGAAGGTGGGGGTGTCGGCGAGGAGCACGAGGGTTTTACAGCCGGCTTCGGCGGCGCGACGTAGGAGATTGTCGCGGAGCGAATCTTCGGCGGGATGGTAGAGTTGGAACCAGAAGTCGCCCCCCGTAATTTCGGCGATGGTTTCGATGCTGGCGGTGGTGACCGTACTGAGGACGAAGGGAATGTTTTGCCTGCGCGCGGTGCGGGCGAGGATCTCACAGGACTTCGGCCACATCAGGCTCTGGAGGCCGACGGGAGCGATGCCAAACGGAGAGGCGTATTCGCGGCCAAAGAGGGTAGTTTTTTGGGAAGCGCCTTTGTAGTCACGCAAGTAGGCGGGGCGGAGTTCCACAGCGCGGATATCGCTGGTGTTTTTGTGTAGATTGACTTCGGCCATGCAACCCCCCGCGAGGTAGTCGTAGGCGAAGCCAGGCATGCGTTGGCGGGCGCGTTCGGCCAGAAGTTCAATCGACGGGTAGGAGGGGTTCATGAATGAGATAGAGCTAGGAGGAGAGTAGTCATGGTTGGAACCTAGAACCTTTATGATCGAAATCAATCATTAGAGAATTGACCACTGCCCCCTAGCGGTAGAGTGGACCATAGGTGGAGCAGGCGCGGAAGTCGGCCGATTCGAGGTCGGCTGTTCCAAAGGCGTTCCACGCAGACGGACGGAAGACTTTCTCTGAATCCACATTGTGCATGTAAACGGGGATCCGAAGCAGGGATGCTAGGGAAATCAGGTCGGCTCCGACATGGCCGTAGGTTAGGACGCAGTGGTTGGCACCCCAGGCGTTCATCACCGAATAGACGTCGCGGAAGACCCCTGTTCCGGCCGTACGGGGGACGAACCAAGTCGTCGGCCAAGTTGGATTGGTTCTTTCTTCTAAAATCTGGTTCACCTTGGACGGAAGTTCCACGGTTTGGCCCTCGGCAATTTGAAGAACTGGACCAAGCCCGCGGACGAGGTTAAGACGATGGATGGTGCAGGGCATGGAGCCGGGTGTCAGGAAGCGAGTCGACCAACCTCCGCCCGGGAAATATTCGGTGATGGAAGGATGCCAACTGGTGGCTTCGAGACAGGCCTTTTCCTCTGCGTCGCTGATTTCCCAGAACGGCTTCATCGCGGGCTTACCGGAAATCTTTTGTCGTCCGGCTCCGTCGAGGGCAGCGGGGCCGGAGTTGATCAAATGGAGGAAGCCTCCTGAAGCTGCTCCGGAAAGTTTGGCACCGCTGACGCGTTTGACCGCATCTGGACTCCAGTAGGTGCGAACGTCGGCAAAGATCTGGGCGGTGTTGGTGAGAAGGTTGCCGAAGAGCATTCCGACTCCGTTAAGGGCGTCGTTTTCCGTTGCGACGAGATAGGGGGCGCGGCGACCGTTCCAGTCAAACGAGCTGTTTAGGATGGCTTCGAGGTAGTCGCCGTTGGGGAAGTGGTCGGTCCATTGTCGTTGGCCTTGAAACCCGGCGACGATGGCGTCGTGGCCGAGGGCTTCTTCGCCGAAGCCGGCTTTATCCAGAGCCGGGTTACCAACCATCAGGTCGCGGGCGATGAGAGCCATTTCGACCGACTTCTCCCACTCCTTGTCGAGTTGGGCGCGGGGACGTTTCGTTTTCGAAGAGTTCCAATCTTTGCCTTCGCGACAGTTCTTTTTTGTCCAAGCGAGGGCTTTCTTTTTTTCCGAAGCGTCGAAGATTCCGCGATCCATCCGTCGGACGAATTCGGTCATATCGATGCTTTCGACACGCATGCCCAAATAGGATTCGAAGAAGTTGGGATCGACGATCGATCCGGCGATACCCATGGAGGTTCCTCCCATGGCGAGGTAGGCGCGATTGCGCATGGTGGCGACGGCGAGACCGGCTTGGCAGAAGCGGAGAATTTTTTCGGAGACGTCGGCAGGAATTTTTAGATCACCAGCTTCCTGAACATCGCGACCGTAGATACCGAAAGCGGGGAGTCCTTTTTGGGCGTGGCCGGCGAGGACAGCAGCGAGGTAGACAGCGCCGGGACGTTCCGTTCCGTTGAAGCCCCAGACGGCTTTCGGGCGGAGCGGATCCATGTCCATAGTTTCGGAGCCGTAGCACCAGCAGGGAGTGACGGTGAGAGTGAGACCGACATTTTCACGGGCGAAGAAGGAGTCGGTCTCGGAAGATTCGGCTGCTCCGCCGATGCACTTGTCGGGAATGATGCACTCGAGGGCTGCGCCATCTCGGTGGTGAAGAGAAAAAGAGATAAGTTTTGCGGCGGCACTGGCGAGAGCGAGGGTCTGGCTTTCGAGGGATTCACGGACGCCTCCCAGACGGCCATCGATGGTGGGTCGGATGCCCACTTTAGTTTTATGATCGGAAATGCTCATAAAGGAATTGTAGATGGAGGCGCTTGTCTTAAGCTAGCTCGATATGAACGCTCAACACCCCACTTCGGACAGATCAAATCAGGGGGGACTTTTCAAGGGGGCTGATGGAAGGAGCCATTTAGGAGTCTTTGGTCTGGTTAGCTCCCTCTTTTTTTTGTGGGCTCTCTGCAATGGGATGATCGATGTGATGGACAAGCATTTTCAGGATTTTCTCCACCTAACGAAAGCCCAGTCGGCTTGGGTGCAATTTGCCCATTATCTTGGATATTTTCTAATGGCTCTACCTGCTGGATGGTTGGCGCGAAAGTTAGGATATAAGGGAGGTATTCTTTCCGGGTTAGCGATGGTGGCGTTGGGCTGTCTTTGGTTTATTCCTGCAACCCAAATTTCCACCTTCTGGGCATTTCTTCTGGGTGTTTGTGTGATCTCGATGGGTTTGACCTTTTTAGAGACGATCGCCAATCCCTACACGACGGTCTTGGGAGCGCCCAAGTTCGCGGCTGTCCGGATCAACATCGCCCAGAGCTTTAACGGTGTGGGTTGGATTCTGGGACCGATCCTTGGGGGGATGTTCTTCTATTCTTCTGAAGGGGCAGAGGCAGCGCACCAGCAGCTTTGGATTCCGTATGCGGGGATTGCCGGCGGGGTGCTTCTGCTGGCCATCGTTTTTTTATTTGTTCGGCTTCCGGAAATTCAAGCACCCGATGATTATCATCTCACCGACTCGACTCCTGGAACCTCGAAATCGATCTGGTCCCATCCTCACTTTGTCATGGCGGTGGTGGCGCAGTTTTTCTATGTGGCGGCCCAGGCAGGAATCTTTGCCTTTTTTATTAACTACGTGGTGGCGGAGATTCCCCCGGTGGGCGAAGCATGGAGAAACAACTTTTGGCTGGGGGGCAGTGCGGGGGTGACGGAGAGGGCGGGCAACTGGTATGTGAGTGAGCAGGGTGCGACCAAGCTGTTGGCTTATTTTGGATTTACCCTTTTTCTTTTGGGTCGAGCGACCGGCGCATGGATATTATCAAAAGTTCCTGCCTATCGGGTGATGGGAATCTACGCTTTGGCCAATGTGGCGATGATGGCTGGCATTGTACTGAAGTTGGGATGGCTCTCCTTGGGGGCCCTTTTCATGAGCTTCTTTTTCATGTCGGTGATGTTTCCGACGATTTTTGCGCTCGGCATTCACGGATTGGGGGAGAAGTCGAAACTGGCATCTTCTTTCATCGTCATGGCGATCATGGGTGGGGCACTGGTACCGAAGTTGATGGGTTGGGTGGGGGATGTGAGGGGGATGTCGCTAGCATTTCTTGTGCCGATGGGATGTTTTGGGGTGGTGGCAGCGTATGGATTCGCTTGGCCCCTACTCAGCCGCACATCCTCAGCCAAAGTTTAAGAACCACACTAGGGTTTGGGCTTAAAAAATATATGATTGAAATCAATCATATAAGTGTGTAGGCTGACTTTTTATGAGAGTGGCAAAGAATGTGGTCGAGGCGCGCAGGCAACTGTTGGCCGATCTTTTACAAAACCAACGCTATCTCCCCCTCGAGCAGATCTGCTCCAGACTTTCGATCAGCGAAGCAACGGCCCGCCGAGATCTGGTTGAGCTCCAGAAGTCGGGAAGGATCAAGCGGACTCCCGGAGGAGCTTTTACCGAATTTTCCGATAAATTTCCCAGCTTTGCGGAGCGGTTGGGGAGGGATTCCGACAGAAAAAATGCCCTAGCTCGGCAGATTCTGCCCCATCTTTCTTCTGGGTCGACAGTTTACATTGATGGGGGAACGACCCCGTATGCGTTGGCCCGACTTTTACCCGAGGCGGAGATTCCCGGGCTAAAAGTTGTGACGAACAGTCTGCCTGTGGTGGAGCTTCTTTCGGGTGGTGACGTGTCGTTGCATATCCTCGGAGGGGACCTAGTGGCGAGGCAGTCCCTCCTGATCGGGGAACGGGCCGTGCGAGCCATGCGGGATTGGAAAATCGACGTTTCCGTTTTGGGGGCGGAGGGGGTCACAAAGGGAGGATTTTGGAACAGCGCCCTGGAAGTGGTGGCTCTGCAAAAAGCGGCGATGGCGAACTCCAAGAGAAGTTTTGTTTTGCTAATAGCAGAGAAAATCGGACATCGCGCGGGGGCTCAGCTGGCTTCGTGGGAATGTGGGCTGGAACTGATCACCGATGCCACCGAGCGACAGCTAGCTTCCGCCCGAATCCCTTCCCTGAAAATGGAACGAATATGAAAATATCCGAACGAAATAGAAGATTGAGACAACTGGTTGAGCTTTCCCAACGAATTGGGACGGCGGCAGAATCCTACGCCATTCTTGGAGAAGGGAACACCTCGACCCGATCGGGAGAGGACACCTTTTGGGTGAAGGCCAGTGGAACTTCCCTCTCCACGGCAAAAAAAGATTCTTTTACCGAATGTATTCGGCCAATTTTGGAGCCTCTTTGGGAATCGAAGTCCCGTTCCGACACGGAAGTGGATGGAAAACTGCTTGCTGCCAGAGTCGATCCCAAGGCTGGCAAGCCCTCCACTGAGGCACTTTTTCACTCCTACCTCCTCTCTTTACCCGGGATCGAATGGGTGGCGCACACTCACCCGATTGCGGTGAATGGGATTCTCTGCTCCCCGCGTGCCTCCGACTTTGCAAAGTTTCGGATGTTTCCCGATGAGATCGTTTGCGGAGGAGAACAATCGGTTCTGGTGCCCTACACTGATCCAGGAGTCCCCTTGGCCAAAGCCATCCGCACGGGGGTGGAAAATTTTGAAAAAGAGCAGGGGAGGTTGCCTCGGATGATTCTTCTCAAGAATCACGGACTCATCGCCATCGGGCCGAGTGCAGGTGCGGTCGAGGCTACGACGAAGATGGCGGAGAAGTCGGCCAAAATCTTTCTCGGAGCCGCTTCGCTAGGCGGACCGGTCTTTATGCCCGAAGCCCAAGTTCGGAGAATATCGGGTCGGCCAGATGAACTCTATCGGCAGAAAGTGCTGAAACTAGAATGAGCGTAGTCTCGAGTCATCATGCAGCGGTTGATCTCGGGGCGGAAAGCGGCCGGGTGATCTTGGGCACGCTTGCCGATGGAAAAATCGCCATTGAGGAAATCCATCGTTTCCCAAACCGCATGAGGGAAAAAGATGGCGGTCTACGCTGGGATCTGCGGCATCTCGAATCGGAAATTTTGGCAGGGCTCAAAAAAATCGGAGATCGAAAAATTCCACTGGAGTCGGTGAGCTGCGACACTTGGGGGGTAGATATTGTCTATCTGCCGAAAGACGGGTCTCCTGCAAAAGACCCGTTCTGCTATCGGGATGAACGGAATGAGAAGATTTTTCTCAAGGTAATCGAGAAGATCGGAAGGGAGAAAATCTTTTCCCAAACAGGGCTTCAATTCATGCCTTTCAATACGCTCTATCAGCTGGCGGCGGATGCGGAGAGCGGGAGGGCAGAGCTAGGGCAGAGCTCAGTGTTTCTTCCTGTGGCGGACTATCTAAACCATTTTTTGGGTGGTCGCCCTGCCTGCGAAGTTTCTTTGGCCAGCACCACTCAGTTTTATCATCCAGAGAAGAGGGTTTGGGCGGAAGATCTGGTAAAAAAGGTTGGAATTTCTGCTTCGCTACTTCCTGAGATCGTCCCTTCGGGCACGGTTCTGGGGAAGATTTCAAAAAAGACAGCTCAAGCCACAGGACTTCCCGATTCGTGCCAAGTTGTAGCTTCCTGTTCCCATGACACGGGGGCTTCGGTGGCGGCCGTTCCAGCTGAAGGGAAAGGTTGGGCCTATCTAAGTTCTGGAACGTGGTCCCTGCTGGGGGTGGAGAGTGCCAAACCTTGGATGACTCCCGCTTGTGCGGAAGCGGAACTGACCAACGAAGTTGGGTTGGGCCACACCATACGGCTTTTGAAAAACATCGCAGGTCTTTGGTTGGTCCAAGAGTGCCGGAGGGATTTTGCTAAACAGGGTCGGGATATGGATTACAGCAAAATCACCCAATTGGCTTCTGAGGCTGCACCTCTGGTGACCCTGCTGGATCCTTTCCTTTCGTCGTGGAATGCGCCTGGGGAAATGGGGAGGCGCATCGCCGAGTATGCCAAAGAGACGGGTCAGCCAGTGCCGATCTCCAATGGGGCCATGGTCCGAGCCTGTCTAGAGAGCCTAGCTTTGGCCTATCGCGAGTGCTTAGAATCGATCGAGAAAGTTACGGGAGAGAAAATCAAGACTCTGCACATCGTTGGGGGAGGGAGTCAGAACAAGCTTTTGAATCAGATGGCTGCGGATGCGACGGGACGGGTGGTGGTGACAGGACCGATCGAGGGAACCGCCATCGGCAATCTTTTGATTCAGGCTTACGGGTTGGGTCGGCTAAAGAGCCATCCAGAAATTCGCCAGGTGGTGAGAGACTCCTTCACAATTGAAATCTTTCAACCTCAACCTCAGCCCTTGTGGGAGGAGGCGTGGAAACGTTTCCAGAAACTGCGCGCCCTAAAAGGAAATAAAAAAACATGAAAAATAGTCCTAAAAACCGTTGGCAAGATTCCGTAGCGAAAACCCTCGATCCGGTCGCACGGCTGGTTTACCGCTCGAATTTGATTGGAGAAGATCCGACCCTAACGAACACAGGTGGGGGTAATACCTCGTCTAAGATCATGGAGAAGGATCCGTTGACGGGGAGTGAGACGGAAGTTTTGTGGGTGAAGGGATCTGGCGGAGATCTGCGGACAGCGAAGCGGGACGGTTTTTCTTCCCTCTACATGGAGAAGCTGAAGGGGCTACAAAAAAACTATCTAGGATCCAAGGCAAAGGGGCCGAAGTCGCAGATCGAGGACGATATGGTGGGGGCGTACGCCCACTGCACCTTTAATCTGAATCCGCGGCCGTCCTCCATCGACACTCCGTTGCACGGGTTTGTTCCCGCACGGCATGTGGATCACACCCATCCGAATGCTGCGATCTCTCTCGCGGCCTGTGCCAAGGGCAAAGAACTGACCAAGGAGATTTATGGGGACGAGGTGATTTGGACCGATTGGCAGAGGCCAGGTTTTGATCTGGGTCTGATCTTGGAGAAACTGTGCAAAGATCATCCCAAGGCAAAAGGTGCGATCATGGGTCAACATGGCCTGATCAACTGGCACGAGGACGACAAGAAGTGCTACGAGCTGACGCTGGAGCTGGTCGGACGGGCGGCAGAGGCGATCGAAAAGAAGGACCGAGGAGATAAGACATTTGCTGGGGAAAAATATAAATCACCAAGTGAAAAAGAGAGGAAAGCCCTTTGGCTTTCGATTTTGCCTTGGTTGAGAGGAAAGGTATCGGCTCAGCAGCGGATGATTGGAACGGTGCAGGAGGATGCGACGATCCTCCGTTTTGTGAATAGCAAGGATGCCCCACGCTTGGCCGAGATGGGGACCTCCTGCCCGGATCATTTTCTGCGGACGAAGATCAAGCCGCTCTATGTTCCGTGGGATCCTGCGACGGGTGATGTGGCAAAATTGCGAGGCCTTCTTGAGGAGGGGCTCGAAGCCTACCGGGCAGACTACAAAAAATATTATGAGAAGTGTAAGCGGAAGGATTCGCCTGCAATGCGGGATCCGAATCCAACGGTTGTACTGATCCCCGGGCTAGGAATGGTGGCATGGGGCAAGTCGAAGAGTGAGTCGAGGGTGACAGCCGAGTTTTACAATTGTGCCGTCGAGGTGATGCGTGGAGCGGAGGCCCTTGGAGGGTACATCAATCTTCCTCAGCAGGAGGCTTTTGATATCGAATACTGGCAGTTGGAGGAGGCGAAGCTCAAGCGGATGCCAGCGGAGCAGGAGTTGGCGAGGCAAGTGATCGCAGTGGTCGGGGCAGGGAGCGGAATTGGCAAGGAGACGGCCCATCGTCTGGCTAAGGAGGGAGCTTCGATTGTCTGTGTGGATCTCAATGAAAAGTCGGCTCAAGAAACTTCCGCCGAGCTAGTAAAAAAGCTAGGAGATGGGATTGGAGTGGCGGGCACGGGGATTTCAGGTTGCGGTCCGGCGATCGGTCTGGGGGCCAACATCGTCGATCGGAAAAGCGTGGCGGAGATGTTGGGGGAGGCGGTGTATGCGTACGGGGGAATCGACGGAGTCGTGGTGACGGCGGGCATTTTTGTCGCGCCCGACCTTGAGGGAAGAATCCCTGATGAAAAATGGGCGCAGACCTTTGCTATTAACGTAACCGGTTCCTATGTAGTTGCGGATGAAGTGAACAAAATCTTCAAGGCCCAAGGTTTGCCGGCGAGCTTAGTTCTGACAACGAGCGTCAACGCGGTGGTGGCGAAGAAGGGGAGTTTGGCTTACGACACGAGTAAGGCAGCGGCGAATCATCTGGTGCGGGAGCTGGCGATTGAGCTGTCGCCGTTGGTGCGGGTGAATGCGGTGGCTCCGGCGACGGTGGTTCAGGGAAGCGCGATGTTTCCGAGGGATCGGGTGATGGCCTCGCTGGCCAAATATAAAATTCCGTTTTCGGAAAAAGAAGGAGATGAGGAGCTGCGGACCCGACTGGCAGAGTTTTATGCCAAGCGAACGCTGACTCAGTCACCCATCACCCCTGCGGATCAGGCGGAAGCGGCTTTCCTGCTGCTCAGTGCCAAGAGATTTCCACGGACGACGGGTCAGGTAATCCACGTGGATGGGGGCCTAGCGGATGGGTTTTTGCGGTAGGCAGTCCGTGGGTATAAAAAATAGTTAGTGACGCGGGGCGCGCCTACGCGCGGATGATTGATTTTGGATGTTCAATTTTGAATTATTTGAAGTTGGACGCTTAGGTAGGGTGGCATCTCCGAGGCCGCCTCGCCCGGCGAACAAAGCTGAAGGCTGAACGCAGGCGTGCGTGGGACAGCCCGCCCCAGGGCTTGCGGCCCCGACGCCGGTTGGGGTAGGGACGCAGACGTGCCCTGAGGTTTGGTTCTTGAGTGTTTCAATCCGCCCCGATGCAGGCAAAGGGCATAAGCCGACGCGCTTAGATATGCAAAGTAAGGACGAAAAAGTAGCATTTAGTTTACTTGTAAAACAAAAAATACTACACAGAAGTTAATAACCATAAGTAACTAATCGAAAACGATATAAAACAATTAAAAATTCCAAAAACAAATATACTAGTAACTATGATTAGGATTAGAGAAGGGTTGGGGTATTATCTTATTTGACGAAAGTAATATGTTTAGGTCGAACGAACCTATCGACTGAATGTCTAAAAGAGCAGGAGGAAATATATGGAAATAAATTCATCGTTTAAAGCTCGCCCTACCGCTTTGTTTTTTACCTTTTCTTCAACCCGCATCTCCGTCTTCGCGGTGGTTGTGCTAAGTTTGGCTTCTTTTTCTTCTGGGCACGCTGATGTGTGGCTGAATGAGACATTTGAAATCTACACGGCTGGCGAGGTAATCAATAATGTAAAATCCCCCCTACTAATTACCAATGTAAGCAACAGCCCGATTTTGTATACGAGGGCAACCAATACGAACAGCGGAATAATGATGAGATATCAAAAATCTACCACCAGCAATGGCCAAACTGTCGCCTTTCTGTTGACCAGTGACACCAACACCACTCGCACGAATGGGTACTTTTCAATTAAGGTGAACCAGAATGTCGACGCCAGCATTCCCGTGGGCAACAATCTCTATGTACGACTTGGAAACAACACCACTAATTCGTTGTCCACTTCCAGCAACGGCATCGTCGAACTCGCCCTATATCAATCGGCCACTACGAATAACTTAAGAATAAAATCAGGAGGCGTTGGTCTTTACACGAATAGTTATGGAACCAGCAACCTGGCTGATCCGAAAAAATTCCAGGTTTGGTTCAATGATAGTGATACCACCCCAATGCCTTATACAGATCCATCGGGCGGCTCTCAGAATCTTCCCACGAATTCTTTCATCGTCTATATGGGGACCACTTTGATGGGCTCTAGTTCTGCTGGGTATCCCTTAGCGGGTGGGGCAAATGCGGATTTAAAGATTCAAAGATTGGGTTGGGGTACAGGTTCAACTACTACGATCGACTTTTCTTTGGACGATGTTTACGCGGGGGATACTGCCCCCCTTGTAGCTACATTGCCCATCGCGAGTGCGACTACGGCTTCGGCTATGGTTGGCTACCCTTTCACCTTCCAAGTCCTGGCTGAAGCCAACACCTATGGAGCCACAAGTCTGCCCGATGGACTTAGTATTAACCCCACCAGCGGTTTAATCGAGGGAACTCCTACGACCGCAGGTCCGTCGACGGCTGCTCTCTCTGTCAGAAACGCTGCGGGAGTTACTGGCTCGGGAAATTTAACGATCACAGTGGCGACGGCGCCCACTTCAATTCCGGTTATGGGTGGGGCGACCACCGCCAGTGGAAATGTCTCCGTTGCTTTCAGTTACCAAATTTTGGCATCGAATACGCCGCGTAGTTATACTGCGACCCCTCTGCCCGCTGGCCTCACCTTGAACCCAGCGACAGGATTGATTAGTGGAACCCCAACCACAGTGGGAGACACGACTGTTACACTGACGGCGGAAAATCCTGCGGGAACAAGTTCGTCACAAGATCTGACCATCAGCTTTGGCATTGCCCCACCCAATATCTTCACGGGGAGCAACGCCAGCTTGAACAACGCGCCCAGCTGGAGTTTGGGTAGTAGCCCTACTTCATCGAGTAACCCAGGGTCCTACACCGACCTAGTTTTTAGCTCTAGTGTGTATCCCTTAACTACCTCGTCTGGAAATGTGTTTGGAAAATCTTGGAACGTGACCAATGGTAGTAGTTATACGTTCAGCTCCGTAAACTCCGCTCAAACGACGTTTAAGATCGGAAATAATAGTCCAGCCGCTACTCCTTTTTACAATTCGGTGGCCGCTACGAATGATGTTCTGGTTTACCTAACCAATGGATCGAGCGTGACGTTTTCGCCCTCGAATACAACGGTTGGAGCGCCAGAGTCTTTAGTTTCTCTATACAATAGTGGTAGTCTAGAGATTGGAAGTGGATCTGTTCTCAACATCAAGGCCTCACTGATTGATTCCGGATCCCGTTCGATCACCAAGAAGGGCGCAGGAACCTTGATTTTAGGTACAAGCAATACATACAGAGGCGGTACGATCGTGGAAGCGGGTATTGTGAATGCCGATGGAGTGAACGCTCTAGGCACAGGGGCAGTGACGGTGAGTGGCGGAACTTTGAATATTGCCCAGTCGAACGCTTATACGGGTATCACCACTCTCAGTTCTGGGAATTTAGTGGTCAACAATAGTCAGGGATTGGGGACTGGGGCGATGACATTAGCGGGGGGGACGCTAGCGAATACAGTCGACTTAGACCTAAGTCATATCGTTATGACTCCTACAACTAGCGGGAGTATCACCTTTGATAAGCCAAGTGGCTCTACGACGACAATCAATGGTGCCACCACGCTTAATGTAACGAATCAGACAACCCTGAGCACCTATACTTTAGCAGGGAACAGCGATACCAATAATTTGGTTACTAAGCAAGGAATGGGAACTTTGTGGTTAAGAGGAGGAGGGGGAGCAACTGTGATGGGCGGGTGGCGGGTGGAGGCTGGAACTCTCTTTGTCGGCACCACATCGAGTAGTGGAATTGGAACGGGTACGGTGACGATGGCAGGTGGTAACTTAAAGTTCAGCAAAGGGGTCGGTAGCACGGGGCTTTATTCGGGACATGGTCAGGACACTGCGCTTCAAGTCTTGGCGGATACAACCATCACCCTTGATCCAAATCCCGCCACCCTCGCGAGCAATAACACAGTAAGTTTCACTAACCTAATTGCTGGGCAGCAGACGATTCACGTGGTCAAAGGCGATAGCACTAAATCGAGCGCTACGGAAGTGGGCTACACGGATCCATTGATCACCTTCGCTCAGGCTAGCCTTAGTGGTTCGGCGACGACCTTCGATGTAGCCGCGAATGTGCAAACAACACTGCAAGCGGCAACAGGATTGGGTGGGGTAACCAAGACAGGTAGCGGCAAGCTTACGCTTGCCAATAATACTGGCCTATATGCGGCCAAGGCCATGGCTGCTACAAACAGTACTGGTTTTGTGGCTTCGATCGCGGTGACGTATTCGGGGGATAGTTCCAATCCTTACACGACCGCTCCAGTGGTGACGATTGCCGCACCAGCTTCAGGCACAACGGCAACGGCGACCGCGATTCTTACCGATGGGTTGGTTACCAGTGTCCAAGTTGACAATGGGGGTAGCGGATATACTTCTGTACCCAGTGTGACCATTGCCAGTCCTGCGCCGGTGCCCAATAGCTATAGTGGGGCTACTACCATAAACGCAGGAACGCTTGCCCTGAGCGGAAGTCTCTCCTCTAGTTTGGACTTTTCTACCGCTTCTGTACTGGAGACGGCTTTGGTATCCAGTAACTCACCAACGACGACGCGTGGAATCGTTTTTGCCAGTGGGGCTAAGGTTCGCCCTGTTGGAACACCTACTGATGCATCTTACACACTGGTCACCGCAGCAGGCGGAATTACTGGGACTACTCCTACGCTTGAGACTCCCATCCCTGGATATAGCCTAGTCAAAGAAGGAAATTCACTAAAGCTGAATGCAGGAGTCGCGAACACAGCCCCAGTTATTACGCCGGCTCAGGGGTTCTCGGTGGCTGAAAACGCAGCTTTAGCGACCGCGGTGGGCACGGTGGTAGCGACCGATGCGGACGCCAATTCGACCTTGTCGGGTTGGACGATTGTATCGGGAAATACGGGAAGTGCCTTTGCCATTAATGCTGCGACTGGGCAAATCACTGTGGCAGGAGCTCTAAACTACGAGGGAACGCCATCCTATAGCTTGGGGGTTACCGTTTCTGACGGGACTGCGACGAGTGCGGTGGGGACGGTGGTTGTCACCGTGACTAACGTAGTGGAGTACTCGGATTTCTTTGGCAGCTCTAGTCCGACTGCCGATGATAATGGGGATGGAATTTCAAACTTGATGGCATACGCATTGGGAGCGACGAGCCCAAGCTCAGTGGTCGTTCCGCCCGCACTCAATACTGCGGATCCAACGAAGCTTACGATGACAGCGTCGATTCGGATCAATGATCCTAAGGTAAGCGTAGTGGGTATATATGGATTGGCGCCAGGGAGTTGGGTGACGGGTTCCCCTATCTCGGGTGTACCCAGTAGTAGCCAAGCAGGGGCGGTGGCAGGGGTGACCCAAAGGCAGGACTTCAGCGTACTGCGTGGGACGGATTCAAAGAAGTTCATGTATCTGAAGGCCACGCAGACTCCGTAAATAGTATATAGATTCCGCTTAAGACGGGCTGGAGGCTGAAAAAGCTTCCAGCCCGTTTTGTTTTTAGAGGAAGATGAGGTTTTGGTAGGGCGGGTGGGTGCTGGACGCAGGGAATTGCTCACGCTAAGGCCGCAAAGGACGGAAAGGGGATCCCGCGGTTGCGGGACGCGCTTACGCGCGGATGTTTGATTTCGGATGTTTAATTTTTAATTATTTGTAGTTGGAAGCTTAGGTAGCGGCGGCATCTTCGAGGCCGCCTCGTTGGGCGAGCAACGTTGAATATTCAGCGCTTGTTTACGTTCTTTTCCGTTTAAAAAGAACTAGGACGACCGAGGATGGTCGTCCCTACCGGTGCTGTGGTTTGTAGTAGGGCCGATGGTCTCTTGGCCTTCGAAGTAATGAGTTTGCGGAACGAAGTAGGCCCCATCGGCCGATAGAGCGATTGAGGCTTGAGTCGTTGAATCGGCGGATCAGGGATGATCCGCCTTACCAGGCGGCATCTCCGAGGCCGCCTCGCTGGGCGAACAACGTTGGAGGTTGAGCGCAGGCGTGCTAGGGACAGCCCGCCCTACCTAGGTTTTATGTTTCAGGCGGCCTTAGCGACCTTTGCGTGAGAAGGGGATTAGGGTTATGGACGCAGGGGATTCGTCCATTTGAGATCTGGGAAGCGTGTGAAATCGGCATCGGTGGAGTAGAGAGTGTAGCCACGTTCGATGGCGAGGGTGGCGAGGTGGGCATCGGTGGTTAGATTGCCAGCGGTACCTAGCGATTTTAGGTTTTTTCGTAGGCGTGAGAAATGGCCCTCGGCGGGGATGGGGATATGAATATGGGGCAGGGAGAGCCACTCCTCGATACGCGAGCAGGCGTCCTCGGGCGAGAAGGGGCGAGTCAGAATTCCACGGTGAGTGGTGATACGGATAAATCCGAGGATGGTGATCCACGCTAGGCCAACTCCTTCGGTACCCGCGAGGCACCCATCCCACCAGGTGCGGGCCTGCAGGTGAACGGGAGAACCCCGATGGTGCGCGTGAACCAGTAGATTGATGTCGGGCAGAATCAAGGAGAGGGACTTGGTTTCTGGGCCCAAGCCCCTGCCTCGAGCTCATCGGAAAGCTGGTTGAGTTTGTCCAGATCGATCCCTGGCTTAAATCCGAAATCGTGAGGGCGGGTAGCCACCTTTTTTCGTGGAGGGGCCAGCTGCTCTTGGGCGATACCACGGCGCAGGGTGGCGTTGACCATTTCTTTGAAACTGAGCCCCTTCCTCTTGGTTTCGCGCAGGAGGATGGAAGCAAGATCATCATCTAGAGTCAGCGTGGTTCGCATTCACCTAGCGTACGATTGATGTAAAAGATGTCAAGACATCATAAATAGTAGCATCAAAAGGGAATGGATACTGGTGGATTAAGGGGTTAAGGGGTTAAGGAGTTAAGGAGTTAAGGAGTTAAGGAAACGTTGCGGCCTTAGCGACCTTTGCGTGAGGAAGGGATTAGGGCTATCGACGCCAATTGGGGCGGGGGCGGAGAGGTGACAGCCTGTGCTAACAGGCTCGAATAGTAATATCGGTGGCGGGAGGAGCTCCCTAGAATCGATACTTAAGTGGATTAAAATATATCACTAAAGAGCAAATAGGGGCTAGGAATGCGCTACAAACGCAGAACATATCTCCACAACGAGCATTTAAATAACGGGTAACATAGACTTGTTGATTATAACTGTAAAACACAAGCAACTGATGGACAGAGTATTGCAATCATATAAAAATATTAAAATAAACTTATATTAAAAATGTTTGCTTTATTACAATATCTGTGTTAAGTTTTCTTAGGTTCACAAAATTAAAACAAATACAAATAACCTCGGTAAAAACGGTAGAAATAGTGGTAGGAAACTTTGTCCTAATTTGGAGCCAAAAAATATGAACAAAAAATTAAATTCAAACTTATCCCTAGGAGCTATTTTTCTAGGGCTGTCGTTAATTTTTACCCCGAGTGCGAAGTCCGCTACATACTATTGGGACACCCTTGCAGGGGCGGGCAATGGAGTTGGCTCGAATCCTAGTGTTGGCTCGGGTACGAACGCTTGGTCAAATGCTGCGCAGTTTTGGTCCACAGTTCCAACTGGAAGTGCAACCCTTACTGCTGGGACTTGGACAACGACTGGATTAATGGGAATCAACGATACGGCGGTCTTTCAAGTAGACCAAGGCACTTCTGGAAGTGGGAATTTTGCAGGAACTGTGACTGTTTCGGGTACAAGCTCATTCGCAATCAATGTAAATACGAGTGGCTTTACTTTCAAAAACGTATCGGCGACTGGGAACAATTACTTAGGAGCTACAAATGGAATTACTCTTGGAAACGGAGTAAATATAAATCTGTCATCTATGCCTGTGACCGCCTCCGGGACTGGGTCCTTGGGTTTGAGGATGAGTGGAATTCAGGCGGCGGCAGGAGCTACGGGTACGTCGATCACCGTCGTGGGAGATACTGGCAGTACGGCACCGGTCGCAGGGGTAGGCGGTAGCGGGGTTAGGTTGCTATTTGACAAAAGCTCAGCTCCCGCAAACGGGGCAACGAATGTTGTTGCGGTGAATACTATCATCGCCACCACTGGCAGCCAGGCCGCTTATTTAGGCATTGCCGCCAATAGTGTTACGGCGCGATTTGAGGGAACCGTAACCATAAACAACGGATCCAGACTGGTACTAACGCCTGGAACTAGCACTAGCAGAATTATTGACGTTAGAGGTAACATTATCAGTTATGCAGATGGAGCCCTGAGCATCGGTGAAGCCTCGAACACAGGGAAAGTTTTCTTAAGCGGTGTCAATACGCTAACGGGTGACCTTAATGTGTATGGGGTGCTGGGGTACGGTAGTCTCAGCGCATTTGGCACTACTAGACTGGTGTTAAATCAAGGCGCTTCACTCGCCCAAGTTGTGTCGATTGGGGATGGCACTGATGCCACCAGGGCCTTGAACAATAATATTTTGCTCAATGGTGGGGCTTGGGCGGCGAATACTTACGTGACGATCGGGGGTGAGTCCAATTCGCAGAATCTCGCTGGAAATGTAGATATGAATGGGCAAGGTCGAATTATCAGAGTTGATAACGCAACAACATTTAGTGGAGTGATCAGTAATTCAGGTGGGGGCGGATTGATTTTTACAAA
>CANIEM010000025.1 GCA_947466515.1 Verrucomicrobia subdivision 6 bacterium
CTCGTCATGGAGGGCAAACTCGAACCCCTTGTCGAAGCCCTCGCCGCCGACCACCTCAAACGCCAACTCAACGATCTTCGATCCTCCAACCTCAAACCCACACCATGAAACTCCTTGCCGTTCTCGAGGCCACCACCGGCCACTTTTCGCGTAACCTCCTCCCCTCCCCACGACTCCAAGCCGAACTCCTCCTCGCCCACGCCCTCAACCTACCCCGACTCGGTCTTTATCTGCAGTTCGAACGCGACCTCACCCCAGCCGAACTCGAAACCTTGCGCACTCTCGTCCGCCGCCGCGCCGCTCGCGAACCCCTCCAGCACCTCACCGGTTCCACCGTCTTCTCTGGCCTTTCCCTCATCTGCCGCAACACCGCCCTCATCCCCCGCCCAGAAACAGAACTTCTTGTCGAACACGCCACCCGCCTTCTCCAACAACTTCCCCCAGGCCTGATCATCGATGTCGGTACAGGAACCGGAGCCATTCCTCTCGCCCTCGCCCGCCACCAACCCCAACACCGCTACCTCGGCCTCGATATCTCCGCCCAAGCTCTCGCCCTCGCCCAAGAAAATTCCGCCCAAGCCTCCTCCGCTCCTCCCTTAGGAACCCAAGTAAACTGGCAAGTAAATGACCTGCTCGAAGGCCAATCCACCCCCGCCGTCTTAGTCACCGCAAACTTGCCCTATCTCACCCCAGAAGAAATTACCCAAGCCGAACCCGAAGTCCGCCACGATCCCCTTCTCGCACTCGACGGCGGGCCCGATGGACTCCAACTCATTCGTCGCCTCCTCCCCCAATCACTCCCCCTTACCTCAATCCTTCTCCTCGAATGTGGACCTACCCAAACCGAAACAGTCGCCGCCCTCGCCCAGTCCGTAGGCTTTCGCCGAACTTTGATCCACCCCGACCTCACCTCCCGCCCACGCTTCATCGAAGCCCATCGAGATCCCTAATCACTCCTCCACTTCCGCGAAAATAAATTCCTCTTTGCCTCCTTCCTATCTTTGCGTGAAAATGCACTTGCCATGAGACGCGCCATTTATCCAGGCACTTTCGATCCCGTCACCCTCGGCCATCTCGATGTCCTCGCCCGCGCCGCCCGCCTCTTTGATGAGGTGATTGTTGCCGTTGCGGAAGATAGTTCAAAAAACCCAACCTTCCCCACCGCCCTGCGGATCCAACTTCTCCAGGACAGCATCCGCCACGAAACCTGGGCACCCCAGATCCAAGTCACCTCCTTCCATGGCCTCCTCGTCGAATTCGCTCGCCAGAAAAAAGCCGTCGCCGTCATCCGCGGCCTTCGCGCCGTCTCCGATTTCGAATACGAATTTCAGCTCGCGCTAACCAACCGCCGCCTCCATCCCGATCTCGAATCGGTCTTTCTTATGCCACGCGAAACCCTTTCTTTCATCAGCTCCCAACTGGTTAGAGAACTAGCTCGGCTCGGTGCACCCCTGGAAGACTTCGTTCCTCCTTCCACCGCCACCACCCTGCGCCAGCACTTCTTAAAAAAATGAAAATCGACCCCCGCACCATCCCTGAGGAAGGTCTCGAACTAACCGGTTCCCTACCCCTCGCCGATTATGATGTGCCCACCACAGGCATTCGCGGTTGGGATAAAATCGATTACCGATTGACCCTCAACAAGATGGAATCGGAAGTTACCGTTCTCGGCTCCCTCTCTGCGAAGTTCGAAAGCTCCTGTGCCCGCTGCCTCGATTTCATTCCTTGGACCCTCGAGGTGAAGGACTTCGGTCATCTTTGCCCCATCACAGGAGAGGACTTGCTCGACTTGACGCCACTCATCCGAGAGGACATCATCCTAGCCCTTCCGCTTGCAGCCCGCTGTGAGTTGGACGGCGCAGGAAAGTGCCCGCGTTCGGGAAAAGTTTTTACTTTTTCTGACCAGGACGACTTCGCCGAAAAAAGACGAGCCACGGTCTGGCGGGATTTAGACCGACTCACAACGGAGAACTGAAACCATGGGAGTCCCTAAACGCAAAACCTCAAAAATGCGACTACGCATGCGCCGCGCTGCGCATCGCCGCGACCTGCCTCAGCTCCGCCGAGACAAAAGCGGTAGCCTCCACCTCTCCCATGTCGTCGATCCAGCGACCGGCCGCTATCGCGATCGTCAGGTTCTCACTCTCGAGACCCCCGCCGCTTAATTCTCCCCCCGCGCTCCCGCGGGTATTTTTATGAAGATTGCCCTCGATGCAATGGGTGGGGATCACGCCCCGGAACGCCCAGTAGCCGCGGCCTTGGAGGCCCTCGACACCTTTCCTCAAATTGAAAAACTACTCCTCTTCGGCCAGGAAGATCGCATCCGCCAAGAATTAAAAAAACTCGGTAAAGATCAACTCCCTCCCCGCCTCGAAATTCGAAACTGCAAAGAAGTCATCGAAATGGGAGATTCCCCAGTGGAATCCCTCCGCCGTAAAAGGGATAACTCCATCCTCCGCTCCATTGAAGCCGTGCGCGATGCGGAAGCCGATGCCGCCGTCTCCGCTGGCCACACCGGCGCCATGGTTGCCGCCGCCACCATCCGGCTCCGTACTCTTCCCGGAATCAACCGCCCAGGCATTGCCTCCGTTATGCCCACTGAAACTAATCTTTTCATCCTACTCGATGCCGGCGCCAATCTCGACGCCCGCCCCGAACATCTCCTCGACTACGCTCTCATGGGCTCCATCTACTCCGAAGAAGTCCTCGGCTACTCCAAGCCCCGCGTCGGCCTCCTCTCCATCGGCTCCGAGGACGCCAAAGGCAATAGCCTCACTAAAGAAAGCTTCAAACTCCTCTCCAATGCCCCCATCCATTTCGTCGGCAACATCGAAGGACGTGATCTCTTTGAACGCCCTGTCGAAGTCGTAGTCTGCGACGGATTCGTCGGGAATGTCGTACTCAAAACCAGCGAAAGTATTGCCGCCGCTATTTTCCAATGGCTCAAACACGAAATCCAAAAAACGCCCCTCCGTATGGCGGGAGCTTGGTTGGCCCGCGCCGCCTTTAAAGCCATCAAGAAAAAAACCAGTTACGAAGAATACGGCGGTTCCCTTCTCCTCGGAGTCAACGGAATCTGCGTCATTGCCCACGGAAGTTCTAGCGTCAAGGCCATCCGTAACGCTATCCGCGTGGCCGTCGAGGCCATCGAACACGGCGTCAATGACCGCATCATTCGCGCAGCCGGCATCGCAGGGGCCCACAAAGAATCGCAATCCGATGCCGTCCCAGCCTGATTCTGGCCTCCAGATCACGGGGACAGGCGTCTATCTCCCCTCTCGCATCGTCACCAACCAAGAACTAGAAAAACTCGTCGATACGACTGACGAATGGATCGTTACCCGGACCGGCATCAAAGAACGCCGCATCTCTTCCGAGAAGGAAACTTCCACTTTCATGGGTGTCGCCGCCTCCAAGCAAGCCTTAGCTCAAGCCCAACTCTCCGCTTCCGACCTCGACCTCATTCTCGTCGCCACCGTCACGCCTGACTCTTTTTTCCCTTCGGCCGCTTGTCGCATCTCCGCCGAGCTCGGAGCCACCGGTTGCCCCGCCTTGGATCTACAAGCCGCCTGCTCAGGCTTTGTCTACGGACTGATTCTTGCTGAGCAATTTCTCCGCACCGGAGCCGCCAAAAATATTCTCCTTGTAGGCACCGAGCGACTCTCCTCGGTTATCGATTGGCGCGACCGGAATATTTGCGTTCTCTTTGGCGACGGCGCAGGCGCCGTAGTGCTCCGCTCACAGCCAGGGCACCGCGGTCTCCTCGCTTTCGATTGGGGGGCCGACGGCTCCAGCGGACATCTCCTCCACCTCGGCAATGTCCAATCTCGGCCCGTTGCCCTCACCCCACCCACCCCACTCACGCCCGACTGTTTCGTTATGGCAGGCAAAGAAATATTTAAACTCGCCGTCACCGCTATGGCCAACTCAGCCAAACGCACCTTGAAAAAAGCCGGGGTTAAGTTGGACGATGTTAAATGCATCATCTCCCACCAGGCCAACATCCGCATCATCGATGCCTTGGTGGAGAAGTTAAAGTTTCCGCGCGAACGCTGTTTCGTCAACGTCCACCGCTACGGAAATATGTCCGCCGCCTGCATTCCCGTCGCCCTCCATGAAGCTGGAACCGAAATGAATCTACAAAAAGGGGATAAAGTTCTGCTCGTAGCCTTCGGCGGCGGCCTCACTTGGGCCAGCGCCCTCATCGAATGGTAACTTCGCACCTATTTAAGATTAGTTTATTTGCAAATATACTAATCCGCTTTCCCCTATTCCCTTAGCCCATTTCCTTCTACTGGAAATGACTTCTCCCCAGATCGATCCTCACTGGCCTCACCTCGTTGCCGAGTTTTCTCGCGCCCTTTCGGTCGAAGGCCGTAAACAACTTGGCTTATTTTCTATTGAGGGATTTCGCCTAATCGAACGCGCCCTCGCCACCTCCACCCCTCTCGCCCACGTCCTCATCAGTCAAAGCCAATACGCCGATCCACAACCCCGCTTTCGCAAACTGCTCGATCAACTCACGGCCATCTCTCAAACCGTTTCCTGCATTCCCGACGAGGCCATGGAAAAACTCATCGAGAATCGAACTCTCGGTTCCATTCTCGCCTTAGCCCAAATTCCTCCCTCTCCCGATCTACCCCTGCTCCTCACTCAATGGGCAATGCAGCCTCAACGCAGAAAGATCCTCGTTCTCGAAGACATGGTAGACCCAGGCAACGTCGGCGCTCTCGTCCGTACCTCTCACGCACTTCACGTCGATCTTTTTATCACTTTGCGTGGGGCCGATCCCTTTCATCCCCGCTCCGCTCGTACCTCCATGGGCAGCATATTTCGTATCCCCATCCTTCGCCACGAATCTACCGAAAACCTTCTGGAGACACTCCGAGACCACCAAGTCTTCACCATCGGTGCGACCTCGGAGGCAACTACCCTCCTGCCCAACGCATCTTTCCCCAGCAAACCCATGGCTCTTTTCATCGGACACGAAGGAAAAGGCCTATCTCATCCCCTCCGACAAGGTCTCGACCTCTCCGTCGCGATTCCCATGGCCTCTTCCATCGACTCCTTCTCCGTTAACGCAGCCACCGCCGTCATTCTCTACGCTATGACCTATCCGCCCCCACTCTCCGAAAAGAGTTAGACCGCTTTTTTACACCAAGGCTTGCCCTGCGGCATTCGCATCTCGAATCGCCCTTTCTACCATCTTCGAATCGACAGGGAAGGGTTCGTTCCTCATCCACTCCCCAGGCAAGGTCGCCCGAATCGCCACTTTCGAAAGCATCTCCTGCGATAAATCCCCACAGCCAATTTCCGCAAGCGTTGTCGGTAATCCTACGGAACGACAAAATCCCAGTACTTCCTTCACCTGCTCCGACTTGGCCTTTTCAAGCATCAGCTGCACCAGCACCCCAAAAGCAACTTTTTCCCCATGAAGAAAGGCGTGCGACCCAGGCACCTCCGTCAAACCATTATGCACAGCGTGAGCCGCCGCCAGACCCGCCGATTCAAATCCCAATCCAGAAAGTAAAATATTAGCCTCAATAATCCTCTCCAGCGCAGGCGTCACCTCCTTCCTCTCCGCTGCTCGTAAAGCCTCCACTCCATCCGCCAATAGGGTTCGGTAACAAAGCTCCGCCAATGCCAACGCACTCATCGTGCAGGAACCTCCGCGGGTGTTCGGCTTCTTTCCCGCCACACAAGCTCGCGCCTCGAACAACGTGGAAAGGGCATCGCCCATCCCCGCCACAAGTGTTCTCAAGGGCGCATGCACAATTACTTTCGTATCCACCAAAACCAGGATTGGATTCCTCCCATGGACAATTCCCTCCTCAAACACTCCCTCCTCGTTATAGATAACCGAAATCGCACAGCAGGGAGAATCAGTCGAGGCAATCGTCGGACAGCTAATCAAGGGCAAGCGTAACTGGGCCGCGGCCGCCCGCGCCGCATCCAACACCTTACCCCCACCCGCCCCTAAGATCGTGGCGCACTTGGCATTTTGGGCCGCGTACACAATCCGCCCGATCTCGGCTCGAGTGCACTCCCCTTCAATTTCATGCAGATACATTTCGAAACCCGACTCAGCCAAAGTCTTCCGCCAGATCGACTCCAGCACCTTACGAGGAGATCGACTCGTAACCACCAACACAGGCCCTAATAAACCCACAACATTCATCTCCGCACCTAAAGACTCCGTCGCCCCATAACCCTGCGTGTAACGCAAAGGAGAACAAAAAATCGCATTCATCCTTGTAAAAAGATTCCCCTCGATCCTACGGTTCCAGCCAACCTCCCACCGCCTGCAACGGTTCCACCTCCCCCTCCCTTTTAATCCATACTGCCAGAGCATCCCTCGGCTCCTTCATTTTTCCCTCCCCGACCCACACCCCGTCTTTCTCCTTTAACTCCACCCCCACAATCTCTCCTGCCACAAAGTCATGGGTCAGCTTGCGCCCCACGTTCTCTCCCGCCGTCACCTCACTCTGAATCCCACTTCGCATCGGAGCCAGAAAAGCCCGCTGTGACTTGCTCGCCGCTACCATCGGCGTCCAAAATACCTCCACTCGATTACCTATAATCTTTACCCGCAACTTTCCCGCCACCGGACCTACCGCCGTCAACGATCCCTCCTCCACTTTCGCCCACTCCCTCCCATGCAAAACAAAAGCAGGAGTCTCCACACTATCCCTTCCCCAGCCTTTTGCGTAAGCCCACTGCCGTTGGCTAAAACTGGCCGACGACCAACGATCTTTCCAGCCCAGCGAATCCCAAGTGTCCACATGCCAAGCCACCGGCACGAATTTTGTCCAGAGACCTTCCCTTTCTTTTAACCGACTCAACCACTCCTCCGCCACAGGACAACTCTTACACCCCTCCGAAGTAAATAGCTCCACCATCGCTACCCGCTCAGGGCCAGACTCCATCACCTTTTCCTCCGCCCATAATCCTGCACATCCCAACCCGATTCCTAGTCCCACCATCCACGCCCAGCCTTTCACCTCGATCCTCGCTTTTCTGACTGCGCTATTTTCTCCAAGAGCACCGCCGCACAACGCGCTCCTGCACCCAAATGCTCTTGAAAACAATCCTTCGCCCTCTGTCCCAACTCCTCCCGCCCTTTCTTAGTGGAAAGTAATCCCTCCAACTCCGTCCTTAAGTCATCCGCCGAACTCGCAATCAGGATCGCCTTCTTTTCTTCAAATTCCCGACGCAGCGGCATGAAGTTTTCCATGTGCGGTCCCGCCACAATCGCTCGCCCATGCCGCGCCGCTTCAAGAAAGTTCTGCCCTCCCGTTCCCGTTAGTGTCTTGCCGATAAAAACCACATCAGCCGTTGGGTAGAGATCCCTCAACTCACCCGTCGTATCCACTAGCAAAATATCAGGATCCGTTTTTCCTTCCTTCTCCAACTGGGATCGTCGCACCACCCTCAACCCCACTCCTTCCAACTCACCAAGAATGGAGTCCGTCCTCTCCACATGCCGAGGTACCAGCATTAATCGTAGCTCTCGATGCCGCCCCTTAAGTTCTTTAACCATATCCGATAAAATCTTCTCCTCTCCAGGGTGGGTACTTCCCCCTAGAAGAATAACCTGCCCCTGATCCCAGCCTGCCAATTTTCTTAACTCCACTCCTTTGCCTGGATGATCCGCCGCTAACGCTGCCACGTCATACTTCATGCTCCCCATCAAATGCAAACGCTTCTCAGGAAAACCAGCAATCGCAAATCTCCGCATATCCTCAGGGCTTTGCACTCCGATCCAATCAAACAACTGCAAGACGGGTCTGACAAATGTCCGGGCCATCCGAAACAAACGCCGGTTTCGACGCGAGAGTCGCGAATTAACCAAAAGAATCTCCACCCCCATTTTTCGCGCTCGCCAAAGCATGTTCGGCCAGATCTCGTTCTCCACCAAGATCAACACGGAAGGATTGATTCTGCGAAACGCCCGTAACATCGAATAATAGAAATCGGTTGGCACATAGACTAATCTCGTTTTTTCATCGAGCAACGGTTGCCCCACCTTTCGACCAGTCGGCGTTCCGGTCGTTAGCAAAATCCGCAGATCTGGCCTTTGCGCTCGCAACTCCCGAACTAAAACTCGCGCCAGCAGCATCTCCCCCACGCTCACCGCATGAATCCAGACAGGACGCCGTGGATCTTTCAACCACTCCTTTAACTCCTTCGGATAATGGCCCAGTCGTTCTCCCAACCGCTCCCAAAACGGCTGACGTCGCCAGATCAGATAAGTGAAATACGGCCAGGTCAGAGCAAAACCTGCCGTGAAGAGCAGGTTGTAACCGATTTTTAAAAGAGGCTCAGGGATCGTTGTCATGCTCTTGGATGAGCCTTCCCATACGCCCCGCGCAATCGCTCGGGAGTTACTCGGGTGTATATTTCTGTGCTCGTCAATCGCGCATGCCCCAAGAGCTCTTGCACTGCCCGCAAATCAGCACCTCGACCCAACAGATGCGTCGCAAAACTGTGTCGCAACTTATGCGGAGTCAACGAGGCATCCAAACCGGCTTCCATTAAATATATTTTCAGGTTTCTTTGGAAAACTCGTGCGCAAAGTCGTTCCCCCCTCGGCCCAAGAAAAGCCGCTCCCCCCTCTTTCCTCCACGCCACAGGAAGCTTCGCTTCATACTTCTGCATCGCAACTCGTACCGTCTCCCCAATCACCACCAACCGCTCCTTACCTCCCTTGCCGCGCACCTTCAGCGTACGGCGCCCCTCTGCGTGAAGAGTCCGCCATGAAAGACCCAGCGCTTCACCTAGCCGCAATCCCGTTCCATACAGCAGCTCCAACAAAGCCGCATCCCGCCACTTCGTCCAAGCCGGCTCCTTCCGCCCTGTTTCTTTGTTTGGCTTTTTTTGAAGAATTTGCAGAGGCGCCGCCAAGAGGCTTTCCATCTGCTCCTCACTCAGAAAACGTGGCAACGAACGTCGAGGCCGTGGCAGGCGAAGTCCCGCCGCAGGATTATCCGTTCTCTCTCCCCTCGCCTGCATCCACTGGAAATAGGTGCGTAGCGCTGAAAAACGCAGACGGACCGAAGCAGGGCCATGCCTTCCTTTTCCTGCTAACCCGTGAAGATAACTGCGACACTCCTTCTCCCCCACCGCATTCCACTCAGAAGGCATTCCCACCTGAAATTCTCCCAGCACCTGTCGATAGTTCCGCACAGTATTCGGCGATAGGCCTCGTTCGTCTGCCAAGTGAGAAAGGAAGGCCTTAACTTTCGGGTTCACATCCGCGATGGAGTCAGCTTTCAGGTTTCCGCACTAGCCCGCGATTTTGCCGTTTTTTTAACTTTTGGTTTCCTCGGTTCGCGTGGAGGAAAATCAAAAGATACTTTCCCATCCTTCCACATTAAGAAGGCAGAAAAAGGACGGCGGGTTTTGTTAGAAATAAACTTCTCCAGCAAAGCGGTTTTTCCGTTTTTCAGAAGATCCTGAACCTCATTCAGCGCGATATCCCGACTTAAGATCTTTTTCGAAACCTTGAAGGTACAAGTCGAAGGCTTCGAGACACTGTGCTCACAGACATAGCGCAGCTGGCTCATGAACATCCGCCCCTGACAAGCCAGACACGTCCCCAACGGCTCCTGATCGGAGAAATCGAGCGTTCCCTCCTCCTCCCCCACGACCAACTCGATTTTCCTGCCCTCCCCTAATTTGAGTCCCGCCGAAAAAGGTCGCCCAATTCGACTTCGAAATCCATCCAGCAATCCCAAAGAACCTTTTTCGAGCAACGTGAGAAATTCAGCTGCCTCAATCCGTCGGCCTGCCAACACTTTCCGTACCGAGTACTTGTTGTCCAGCGTTCGGTACTCGCGCAAGGTCTCCTCGAACTCCTGGCCGGACTCGGGATCCTTGAAGTCGAGTTTCCGTAAAACGTGATCCTTATCCTGAAAGGCTCTTGTCTTCTCCACAATATCACAAGTCACCTTTTGGATTTCTTTCATGAAGTCGACCCGCTTCAGCCGACCACTCTCGATCTCCCGCAGCTTATGCTCCCACTCCCCCGTCAGCTCGGGAGAGTGAAGAATCTCAATGCCTAGCGCATCGAGGGTTTCAAATAACCCAAAAGCTTTTGCCGTCGGCATCAACTCTCGGCCCAACCGACGGATGTACTCCTCCGAGATGAGAGTCTCGATCGTTGCCGCACGGGTTGCTGGCGTGCCCAAACCCCGCGCTCCCATCGCCTCCCGCAAAGCCTCATCTTCAATCAGCTTTCCCGCACCCTCCATCGCACTCAATAACGTAGCCTCCGTGTATCGTGCTGGCGGTTTCGTTTGCAATCCCACAGAGACCACCGCCTCCGTTTTCACCTTTTCCCCTTCTTCCACTGGTACCAGAAGCTTTCCCTCATCCTTGCCGCCCTCCTCCACCCCCTCTTTCCCGTACACCGCCAGCCATCCCGCTTCCTTCAGTATCTTGCCCTCCGTCCGAAAAGGATGCTCCCCTACCCGAGTGATACGGGTAGTAATTTCATAAACAGCCTCAGGATAAAACACCGCAATAAATCGTCGGACAATCGCCGCATAAACTTTTGCCTCAATCTCGTCCAGCTTCAGCGGAATCTGCTGCGTCGGAATAATGGCAAAGTGGTCACTGACCTTCGCACTGTTAAACACTCTCTTCAGCGGCTTCAACCATCCGTTTTTTAATACAGTTTCCGAAAACTCCCCAAATTCACTGCCTTTGAGGTTTTCCAGCGTCGACTGGGCCACCCCCAAATAATCCTCAGGCAAACATCGCGAATCGGTTCGGGGATAAGTAATCGCTTTATGCTTTTCGTAGAGCGCCTGCGCAATCTGCAAAGTCCGGCGCGCCGATAGACCAAAACGACTATTCCCATCCCGCTGCAAACTCGTTAAGTCATAGAGTAGTGGTGAAAGTTGGCGGGAGGGTTTTTTCTCGTCCTCCACCAATCCCAATTTTCCTTGGCACTCCCCAACAATCTTATCTGCTCGCTGTTTATCCCAAAGACGTTCTGGTTTCTGCTCAGGCCCACGATCCACCGCTTTTTGCTCCGCTAACTTCTCGTCGTACCAACGACCCTCGTATTCTCCTGCCTTCGCCCCAAAAGTAGCCTGCACTTCCCAGAAATCCTTCAAAACAAAGGACCGGATCTGATGCTCCCGATCCACCATAATACTCAAGGTCGGCGTTTGCACCCGCCCCGCCGTCGTTAAAAAGAAACCGCCGCCCTTCGAATTCAGCGCGGTCAAAGCCCGCGTGGTGTTGATCCCAATCAGCCAGTCGCTTTCCGAGCGGGATTTGGCCGCATCCAACAGAGGCACCATTTCTTCCTCTTTACGCAACTTGCCGAATCCTTCTCGTACCGATGCCGGCGTCATGGATTGTAACCAAACCCGTTGCGTCGGTTTCTTACACTCCGCCGCTTCCATCACATACCGAAAGATCAACTCCCCTTCCCGGCCAGCGTCACAGGCATTAATCACTCCCGTCACATCCTTTCGCTTCAGCAGTTTTTTTAACAAAGCAAACCGAGGAGCGGTCCGTTCAATCACCTTCAACTTAAACTCCTCAGGCACCAGAGGCAGACTCTCAAAACTCCACTTCCCTTTTCCCTTCCCATACTCCGTCGGCTTACACAACTCCACCAAATGCCCAATCGCCGAACTCAGGACAAACTTGTCCGACTCCCAATACTCACCCTCTTTTTTAAAACCCGTCAAAACACGCGCCAAATCATTGGCTACACTTGGCTTTTCAGCGATGATTAGCTTTTTTGGCATTGGTTAGTCTATACGAGTGAAGTACTTACCAGGCATTTGTCGCACCCGATGTTTCAGCTCAAGCTTAAGAAGCGTGGCGGACACCTTGGGCGAAGGCAACCCGCATTTTCGAGTTAACACGTCCAAATGCATCTCCTCCCGGCCCAACGCCTCAAATACCTTTTTTTCCTCCTCTCCAAAATCCTCAGGAGTCCGTGGCGACGAGGGCATTTCTGATTTCGGAAGTAGGAACTCAAATTCCGCTAGCACATCCTCGACCGACTCCACCAAACGCGCCCCATCCTTCAGTAGTTGGTGGCATCCACCCGATTGCGGGTGATCAATCCTCCCTGGCACTGCAAATACCTGCCTCCCTTGCTCCAAAGCCTGCTTCGCGGTGATCATCGCCCCGCTCGCCCGCGCCGCCTCAATCACTAAAACCCCCTTACTCAATCCACTCACGATCCGATTCCTCATAGGAAAAGTTTGCCGATCAGGCGAGGTGCCCAGACAAAATTCGCTCATCACACAACCACCCGCCTCCTCCATCTTTTCCGCCAGCGACCGATTTTCCGCAGGGTACATCTGATCCATCGAACAACCCAGTACCGCCGCCGTCCTTCCCTTTCCCGCCAACGCCCCCTGATGCGCCGCCGTATCAATCCCCCGAGCCAATCCGCTCACCACCCCCACCCCCGCGTAAGCTAACTGATACCCAAGTTTTTTAGCTAATTCGATCCCGTACCCCGTAGCTTCCCTTGTGCCGACAATCCCCAAGCAAGCCCCCCGCACCGCCTGCATATTTCCGCGATAGTAGAGAACCATCGGTGGATCATGAATCTCTCGAAGCAGGGCTGGATAATTAGGATCCTCACAATCCACCACCTCCAGCTTATGCTCCTTGATCTTTTTTAACTCCTGCGCCAAATCAAAACTCTTCTCCCATCCTCGGATCGAATCCGCTACCGCCTGCCCCACTCCCTCAACTCCAGCCATTTTCGAGGTCGCCAAGCTAAGCAATCCCTCCACCCCGCCCAACGCCTCCCGTAATTTCCTTACTCGGACGGGTCCCACCAACCGCAGACCATTGAGGACTAGGTAGGCCTCGGTGCGGGTCATTTTTTCGGCGGTCGACCCTCCCGCACTTCCTCCAACGCCAAGCACACTTTTTTCTCTGTCACCCCAGCAACCAGATCAGCCCGCCCGATCTTGCGCAACAGTACCCAACGAATTCCCTGCAAGGTCGCCTTCTTATCTCGCGCCATCACCGGAGAAAGTTTTTCCCAAGTCAGATCAGGATGGGTCACAGGCAAACCATACGCCGCAATCGCCGCCTTCAACTTCTCCGCAGTTTTCTTTTTTAACCCCCGAGTTTTCACCGATAAATGAGCCGCGACTACCATCCCTATCGCCACCGCCTCCCCATGACGCAGTCCCGCATAGGCCGAGACCCCCTCCAAACCATGAGCCACCGTATGCCCGAAATTTAAGAGCGCCCGTCGCCCCTTCAGATCCCGCTCATCCTCCCCCGCTAACTTCGCTTTAATCTCCACACACCGCTTGATCACTTTCGCCATCGACCGAGGCCGTCCTTTCGCCACCGCAGCAAAGAGCTTTGCATCGGCGATCGCCCCATACTTTATCACCTCGCCCATTCCTGCCAGCCTTTCCGCTTCTGGCAAAGATTCCAGCCAGCGTAGATCTGCCAAAACCGCCTTCGGAGGATGAAAGGCTCCCACTAAATTCTTTCCCTCGGGCAGATCGATTCCCGTCTTTCCTCCCACACTACTATCCACCATCGCCACCACCGTTGTGGGAATTTGAATCACCGGCAACCCACGAAGATAGGTCGCTGCCACAAATCCGGCCAAATCCCCAGTCACCCCTCCGCCCACCGCCACCACCCATGTGTCCCGCGTCAACCCCGCTCCCGCCAGTTGCCGCAAAACTCGGCCATACTCATCCACTGATTTTGATCGCTCCCCCGCAGGAATCCGCACCCGCACCACCCTCGAAGCGCGCTTCTCGAGCCACCCAAATATCGCCAAGGTCAAAGGCAAGGCCGCCACTCCCTCATCCACCAGCATCGCTACAGGCACCTTCGCAGGAAGGTGCGCTGCCAACCCCTGCGGAAGGATCTTCTCCCCCACATAGATAGAGTAAATCCCGGCAGATGACTTTACTCGAACCCTCTGGGCGCTCATTAAACCCTTTCTAAGCCACCCCTAGGGCGAAACAAGCCAGCCATTTCATCTCTTTTCATGAGGGATTAAACTCCCCATTTCTGCAAAAGTTGCGCTCTTTTTTAAACAACCGCCCATTGGGGTCGTAGGTCACCCTCAATAACCTGCATCGTAAACACCTACCTACAAATAACTTACATTGTTTCATAGGTCATATGAGTTATTGCAGGTGAATGGTTTATATGACGGTTTTTAATTTGTGGAGTCGTAGATCTGAAATTCTCCAAAATCCAACATTCAAAATTAAAAATCATTCTTGGACCGCCCTGACCACCCTCGTCACCTCCCCTCATCCGCATCGATATAATCAAAAAAAGTTTCTATCTCATCCCGACCTTCCCACCCCGCCTCCTTCTTTCGGAAGTCGAGTCGTTCCGCCATCTCGTCTCGCCAACCACGCTTCGCCAAATACGCACCCCAGATCTTTCTCTCCTCCGCATCCCGTGTCTTCCCCTGCACTCCGCACCACTCCAAAATCTCTTCGTCCGATCCACCTTGCCTCACCCGCTCCCGTAATTTTTCATAACCTATCCCAAGAAAATTCACGCACGCCTGATCAAAACCCTTCCCCATATTCTCCCAATAATCTTCTGGCAATCCTCCCGCCTTCTCCAATCGCAATTTATCCACCATCCGCCCAAAATAAACCAATCCCCCCACCTCCACCCGCGGACTCCGTAGTCCCTCCACAGGCTTTTTTTCTCCCCCACTCATCGCCCTAAAGCCTCCCGCAAAGAACGAATCTCCCTCTCCAACTCCTCCACCCGAGCCGCCAAATCCAAAACCAGCTCTGCCCCTCCCGCCGATACCCCATACTCCAGCCGCAACTGCTCAATCCTTCTCACTAAAAAAAGCGATCCCTCGCCAAACCGCACACCGGGCCCCGCCGACCTCCGCTCCTCACCCAATAATCCCATCTGGCAGTACTGCTGGATCACTTCGATCGTCGTCTCCGCTAATCGAGCCAACTCTTCCACCGCAAATTCCATTCGCGCCTCTTCCCGCACCTCCCGCGCCATCTGCATTCGCTTACCTTTCACTGCCTACTCTCCTCCCCGAGGTTGCCAACCACTCTTTTTTCCCAACTCCTCCCAAAGTTTCTTCTCCTCGGCTCCCACAGCCCCAGGTACGACCACATCCAAAATTGCATACAGATCGCCACGACTCCCATCTTCCCGCCTTAATCCCTGCCCTCGCAATCTCAGTTTTTGCCCTGCCAAGGAACCCGCTGGCACTTTCAACATCACCGTCCCTTCCAATGTCTTCACCGGCACAGTCGCTCCCCCCACCATCTCCCACGGCGCCATCTCTAAGTCCGTCACCAAATCCTCCCCTTCCACCCGTAGATCTGGATGCCTCGCCAATCTAACCCTCAAATAAAGATCCCCCGCCTCACCACCACTCGCCCCCTCCTGCCCCCGTCCCGCTAGCCGAATTCTCTGCCCCTCCCTCACCCCCGCAGGCACTTTCACCCGATACGTTTCCACCCTCCCCCCACCCCTCTGCAAGGTCACCTCCCGACTCGACCCCTGCATCGCCTCCTCCAACGTCACCATTAAATCCCCTTCCACATCCGCCCCCCTCCTCGCCATCCGTCGCCCACCCGCCGCCCTCATCCCCTCCACCCCACCCATTCCACCAAACATACTTTCAAAGAAATCACTAAATCCCGTTCCGCCAAAATGTACCTCCTCCATTCCAGGCCCAGCCTGCCCCCTCGGTACTCCACCCGCCCAATCGTACCCACCCCCAGGCACCTCCCGACCCATCTGATCATACTTCGCTCGCTTCGCCGGATCACTCAGCACCTCATAGGCCTCGTTCAACTCCTTAAACTTCTCGGCCCCCTTCACTTTGTCCTTCGCCACATCTGGATGGTACTCCCGCGCCTTTTTCCGAAAGACACTCCGAATCTCCTCAGGCGTCGCCGTCTTCACTACCCCCAACACTTCATAATAGTTCTTATACTCCATCTGATCTCACCCCAGTCATAGCTCGACTCGTTCCATAAAATGAAATGGTCATAAAATAACTTCTCATCGTACCACCAGAACTACTCCCACGCCCCGCCCGTTTCAAGTTCTGGCCCAAGCTCCACTTCCCCCTTCTCCGAAACCGCTGCCAATCCATCGGAAAACGCCCTCACCCGAGAAAACTTTGGCTCCAACCCCCAACTCCCGTCCGGTTTCACATACCCCCACTTCCCACCCACCTCCTTCACCGCCGCCAGTCCACATTTAAAAACTCCCGCTCGCTCAAACTTGGCCGCAATCGCCCATTTCCCATCCACATCCAGATACCCCCACTTTCCTCCCGCATTCTTCGCCGGCGCCAACCCACTCTCATACGGTCCCACCGCCGCCAAAATATCCTGTGCCTCCCCCGTCCCATCCTGCGCCTTCAACCCCGCCTGCAACTCCACCACCTTCTCCTGCAAATCCATCAACCCCCACCCAACCCCACCACGCCGCCACGCCACCCGCTTTCCCCCCAAAGGCACCAACCCCGCATAATTACCCGTCGTCCGCACCTTGATCTTACTATCAACCAAAACCCACGGCATTCCTTCTCCCAAAGCCTTTACCGCCGCCCGCCCATCCAGAAAATTTCCTACCTCCGCAAATTCTAACTTTCCCCACAACTTTCCACTTGGAATAATATAACCCCAAGCGGGTGGCACCTCTGGCTTCGTCTCCATCCCACTCTTCTCCGCTTCCGCCTGCTCCGCTTCCGTATCGTCCGTCACTGGCGCATCCTCACTCTCCTCCACCGCCGCCAACCCCTCCGAAAAATTTCTCGCCTGCAAAAATCGCGGCGTGATCACTACCCGAATTCCCCCATCCTGATAGGCCACATATCCCCACTTCCCATTCAACTTCACCGCCGCCAAGCCCCCCTGCACTTTCCGCGCCGACTCAAACTCCATTTTTTTATTCTCAAAAGCCGTCGCAAATCCGTCCTTCTTTTTTCCCGCGACCCGCTGCTCCGCCTTTCCAAGAATTACCCCCTCCCCATCCACAAATTCCCACTTCTCCCCTATCCGCACTGGCGCCATCCCCCCCTCCATCGCGCCCACTTCATCATAGTGATCCTGCGTCACCCGATTCCCTCGCTCATCCGCAAAAAACCACTCCGCACCCAACTTCACCGCCACCCGCCCAATCCCCATCCGCGCCACCCCCTGCCCCACCTTCGCCTCCTCCCCATCCTTCACCTCAATCTTCACCAACGTGCCCGTCCCAGGCGCCTGAATCATCGCCATCGCCTCCTTCGGCCGTATTTCCGCAATCTTCTCCCCCTTCACTACCGCGTCCCCCTCCTCCTTGATCCATCGAACCATCGTCGCCGACCCCGGATTCGGTCCGTACCCAGGACACTCCACCTCAATCTGCTTTTTTTCAAAAACACCAACCGCCCCCAATATCCTCACCACCCCCAGCACCGACCCCGGAATCGCCGCCCCACCTGCCGGCACCCCAATCTTCACCAACATTCCCGAAATCGGCGCCTCCACCGGCAACGCCGGCTCGGTTAGCTCCACTTCCGCCATCGGCTCACCCCCCTTCACTTCATCCCCCTCCGCCTTCAGCCACTTTCGAATTTTCGCCCCTTTTACCCCAGGTAGAAACTCTGGCAAAGCTAACGATTTCGCTAAATCTCCACGGAACTTTCCCACCTCGTCATACTTCTCCGCAATCCTCCACGTCCCCGTGGTATCCACCATCCCCCACTTCCCCTCGCCCATACACACCCCTCCCAACATCAACCAACCCCAAGCTATCCAACTCCTCATCCTCCCATCATCGCTCACTCACCCAACCACTCAACGCGGAAAATCACCTATCTTTTTACTCCCCGCTTACTCGACTTTACTAAATATACTCCAACTTCACCTCCCCCAACCCACTTCTCCTGGCAAAGTGTCTCATCCCCTCCTTCTCCTCCACCCCTAACTCATACCGAATACACTTCGTTAAATACTCCCTTTCCTCTTCGTTCACCGCCAACTCCCCCCGCCTCGCAATTCCCACACCACAAGCCAACCGAAATCTTTCCACCTCCCCCATCGACCCCGCCCATCCTTCCCGCACCGCCCACACCCCAAAAACAAACGGCTTCCCCACCCAATCCCACCACACTTTTCCTAAATCCGTTACCCCACTCCCCTTCCTCCTCCGCCACTCCACCAAAGCCTCATCCCCAATCAGTAACTTCGCCTCCCCATCCTCCCTCTCCTCCAACTTCACCCCCAGTACCCCCGCCGCCACCACCTTCCATAACTGAACCGACGTCATCGAATGTTTCGTCAAAGAAATTCCACAACACTCCCCCAGTGCCTTATCCGAAAAAACCCCCACACTTCTCACCTCTCCTCTCGATCCAACCCCCAATCCGTTCACCACCCGATACCCCGCCCGCGTCAACACCTCCCAAACTGGAACCAACGCCATATCCACCTCCCCCCTACGCAACTTCTCCACCAACTCCCGCGGATGCCCCCAAACCACGTCCCCCCCGTTCCACCCCCCCGAAAAAGGCTTCGCATGATCATACGGCACACACCCAATTTTCATCCCTCCATCCTACCACACCCATCCCCAACTTGGGACGACCCACTGCCACTCACGACTCAACACGCCAATCCATAGGTAGGGCGGTCTCTCCGAGAACGCCTGCGTTGAATTCTGTGTGCCCAATCGCCCAGCTAGGCGGCCTCGGAGATGCCGCCACTACCTAAGTTTCCTAGTTCAAAACTACATTCACACATTCCTACATTCTCACCTACCACAACATAATCCGCTCACTTCAAAATCGGATCGTAGAACGTATTTCTCTCCACTGGCTCCCTCCCCACCTCCCGAATCGCACGCTCCAAGTTCCCCCGCGTCTGCCCCACCGGCGTCTGCGCCCCCGCCATATGAAAAATCTTCTCCTCCCCAATCGTCCCATGCAAATCATCCGCCCCATAACTCAACGCGATCTGAGCCAACGGTAACCCCGTGCTGATCCAGTACGCCGTGATGTGATCAAAATTATCCAAAATGAGTCGACTCGCCGCCAATACTCTCAACTCCTCCAGCGCACTCGCCCTCCGAATCTTTCCCAACTCCGCCAACCGCGTTTCTGCTGGCTCAAAGGCAAACGGCACGAAACCCGTAAAACCACCCGTCTCATCCTGCAGACTCCTTAACTTTTCCAAATGATCCACCCTATGTTCCGCCGTCTCCACATGCCCGTACAACATCGTCGCCGTACTCCGTCCCCCCATCCCATGCCAGATCCGATGCACCTCCAACCACTCCTCTGCCGACTCTTTCCCCCGACAAATCTGATCTCTTACCCCCGCATCAAATATCTCCGCCCCACCACCCGTCAACGCTCCCAACCCCGCCTCCTGCAAATCCTTCAGCACCTCAGCAATCGACTTCTTCGCTACTCGCTCCGCCAAATGCCGAATCTCAATCGCCGTAAAAACTTTTAACGTCGGCCTAGGCAACAACCCCGCCAAACCTCTCAACATCTCCAAATAAAACGAGTACGGCAAACTCGGATGCAAACCCCCCACAATATGAATCTCCGTCACTCCCTGCGCCACCGACTTCCTCGCCACTTCCGTCATCTCTTCCACCGAAAACTCAAACGTCCCAGGATCCCTCTTTTTCCGGGCAAAGGCACAAAACTGACAACTCAAAATACAAACGTTCGAATAATTTAAATATCGGTTGAGTACATAACTCGCCCGCTTGCCCACCTTCCTTTCTCGCACCCGATCCGCCAACTCCCCCAGCTGGTGCAATTCCGCATCCCGAAAAAGATAGGCTCCCTCCTCAGAAGACAATCTCTCCCCCGCCTGCGCCTTCTTTTCAATTTTTTCCCAGACGCTCATTTCCAAAAAATCTCCCACACCACACCTCCCAGTACGAGTCCGCTCACCATCGCATTCGCCTCAAAAAATGCCTTCTGCCTTTTATCGGGTTGTCTTCCCCAGACCGCCTCCACCCCCAACACCAGGCAAATCACCACCCAGACCGCGCCATACCTCCACCCAAAACCAGCCATCCAGCCGAACCACCCCAGACAAATTACCGCCAACCCATGCAACCCACTCGCCATCCTCAACGTAACCCTCTCCCCAAATCTCGCTGGAAAACTTTTCAGTCCCTCCCTGCGATCAAACTCCCGATCCTGCAACGCATAGATCAGATCAAAACCCGCCACCCACAAACCCACCGCACACCCCAAAACAATCGGCACCCACGAATCGAACTGACCCCGCACCGCCAACCACCCCCCCACCGGGGCCGTCCCCAACGCCAAACCAAGAAACCCGTGCGACCCCCAAGTAAACCTTTTCGTCACTGAATAAAAACAGACAATTCCCAGCGCCACTGGACTCAACATCAAACACAAAGGATTCAAAACCCACGCTCCACCCACCAGCAAACCCGACCCACCCACCATCGTCACATACGCGGTCGCTTTGGAAACGAGGGTCGACCGCACGGCCGTCCGAGGATTCTTCTGATCAATCGACCAGTCCGCCAACCGGTTGAACGCCATCGCCGCCGTCCTCGCCCCTACCAAGCACAGGAGCACCCCAAACAGAACCCTCCCCGTGGGCACACCACCCGCCGCCACCAACATCGCCGCCAACCCAAACGGCATCGCAAAGATCGTGTGGGATATTTTGATAAACTCTCCCCATCGCTTGATCGCTGAAAACATTTACACACTCTACCACAACTCAACCCACCGATTAAAACCCGCCTGCCCCGACCCGCGTCGGGGTCCGCCTCGGGCGCGTCTCTACCCCGACCGGTGTCGGGGCCGCAACCGCGGTGACGTATCCGTCAGCCAAAGGATACAAAACCAAGGTAGCGGCGACATCTCCGAGGTCGCCTACGCTCAAACCTCAATTCCGTCCACTGGTAGGGCTGACCGTCTCGGTGAGCCGATCGAACCACTCAGCCACTCAAACCTAAATCGCTCTATCGGCCGATTGAGACCATCGGCCCTACCACCACCTTCACACATTCTTACATTCTCACATCTGAAATCCCTTTCCGTCCTTTGCGACCTTGGCGTGAGTAAAAAGTCTGAGCGTGTGCGACCTTAGCGTCAGCAATCCGCATCCCGCGAAAACGGGGCGCGTCGGGAGCCCCCTCTCTACCTCCTGGGCGGTTTCGGGGGAGGAGGAAGCTGAACGACCACTTTCAATGTCTTTTGCCCTGCGATCAGCGCTATCGTTCCTGTCGACACATCATAGTTTGAACGGTTCAGAGGAATCACCTGCGTTCCCGTTGAAAACGGATCAAAAGAAGCGTCCCCTTTAGGAATTGAAATATTAAACGCTGTATCCCCCGTTGTGGTTAGCCCCAAATCGTGATCGATAAACTGACCCCACGCATAAACGTAACTCGCCATCTGGCGCGCATTCGCCAAATCGGTCGTTAGCACCCCCACCGTATTGCTAATCAATCGTGGGTTAGCCCGATTTTCCCCTGCAGGAGTTGAAATCCCATCGGCATATCCTACCCCAGCTACCCGCAACAGATTTGCTCCCGCTGCACCCCACATCGGATGAGCCGGATTGTTGCCTTTTCCATCGAGCGAGGGTACGGGTCCCAAGGCTCCGGGCCCTTGCACCAGGTCCGGCGGAAGAAATCCCGCTTTGGCTGTCAACCCAACCAACGTCTTCTCCTCATCAAAGAAGAACACATTGTCCTGAATTTTGGTCAGACTGGTGTTGCGTCGGATGATATCGGACAGTTTGGTTGCCCGCAGGGCTGCTAACTGCCTTCCCGAAAAAGATCGCTCGAACCAGTTTGCATCCCCGTCCCTCGTCCTCTCAAACTGATGGGCAATGATTTTCTGGAAAGTCGGGCCAACACTCGACCCCGCCACGTGATCTTCCGCCAACCCTGCTACCCACAGGTCCATCGAATCCACACTGCCGTAAAGAGAGAGTAGCTTCCCTTGGAGTCCAACATCACTCGTCACCTGATCCATGCTTGTCACCCTTGGCAACCCATACGCAACCCTCACGGTATTGTAGTCAGGCAAACCGTGATCTCGACCACGCTGAATATTGATGGAGGCAAGATCAAGTCCGCCCGCTCCCGGAGGCCCAAAAAGAAAGTTTCTCAGTCCCTCGACCAGCTGCGGATCTACCTCCTGGGTGTTGTCGGTTGCCAGATACTTCAAAAGCCCGTCCGGACCCGACTCTTTCAACGGCCCAGGATTGAAAAAGGCAAAAGCCAAGGGGAGCCCCGCCCTTGCCTCCACTCCCTCGTTATCCAAAAACTGAATGTCATCATTAATCAGGGTATGCCCGACGCGGAAACCCGCTGTGGAAAACTCTGTCGCCAACCCAGGATTCACATCCGGCCGATACCCCTGATAAGGACGCAGAGCCTTCGCACCAAGCATCGCAGGCAAAAACTCTTGGTAGGTGATCGCCTGGACTTCAGCCATAACCAGACGACGTGCCCGCTGATATATCTGCTCATCCGTCAGTTTCGGATTGGCGACTGCGATAGCGGAGGCCAGTTGATTGTGCTCCCTAATGAAAAGGGTATGAAGTGAGGTCAGCTCCAGATTCTCATTTGCCCGGACATCCCCTGCCAAAAACATCGAGCTATCAGGAAAAATATGCGCATCGTTCGCATTTTCTAAACCTGCGGTGTTCAACGGAGGCAGATTTCCTGCACTGGTCTTTAGAAGTCCACCTGTGAACGTGCGGAGAGCATTTGCCCGTGTCACATCCGATCCATAGATCATCGATGCATCGATAAAGGTGGATATTTTTGTAACTTGCTGACGCGGGTTCGAGGTCGTCGCCCTCAAATTGATCTCAGCATTTCCAGCTGGCAGCTCTATTTCTGTGTTAAAGTTCCCTTTCCCATCTAGGGCGAGTGGTTTTCCGTTCACCGTGGCACGGATGTCGGTGGCAGGCTGGCTCTCGTGGCTAACCGTTCCGCTGAGCCGAGTCTTAGGACCGTTCAGAACCATCCCATTAACCAAGTTCAAGTTGTGAAAATTGAGCCCGGTAGAATCGGGTGGCACAGGAGTCGGTCCCCGTGGATCAGGAGGCAACGCACCCCCAGCTTTCCGTAAGTCCCGTTGTGCCACCCAGCCATCGACCGAAGTATCAAAGTCCACCTTCCACCAAGCCACATCCGCTGCGCGCACGGGTCCCGCCACAACTCTCCCCTGCGCCTTCAGAGTTTGCCTTCCCGCATAGGCCCCCGCGGTGGGCGGATTTACAAAAACAGCTGCCGACTGCCCCGTCTCAATCCGCTCCCCGATCAGAAAAGGGCTTGGGGAGGGCGCGGCTTGCAAACCAACACTCAACAAGGAACTGAGAAGCATGAGATTTCCAGATTTGCTTTTCATTTTTCGCTACTTCCTTTCTCCCTCAGTTATGTAAGCACATCTTTTCTTTTTTACTAGGGTGCTTAAGGCAAATGAACTCGGTCGTAGATGCTATCCAGCAAGGAGGTAGTCCCACTGGTAACATCCTCGCTTAGCTCCCAGAACATCAATCCTCCCAACCCCAGCTGGTTGGCATAGTTGGCCTTCACCCGCATCGATTCGGAATCATCATAGGTGATGAACCGCTTCGCTGTGGCTGAGTAGAGATAAGGCACCTGAGCCGTAGCGTTCCAGTACCTCTGGTAGCCACCTGCTCCGGCGTAGATCCCGTTGCTGTAGGTCAAGACCCCAGAACTGAATAGGGAGTTGTAGGGAAACTCGGTTTCCCCCAATCCGGGCGAAGTTGCCTCGTAGCCAGCTTGACCTAAACCATCTCCGTTCGGCCCCGCCTGAACTCCATCCCAACCCCGACCATAGAACGGAACGCCTAAGACAAGTTGAGCCGCAGGAACTCCACCCTTCCCATTCAATCCGTTCAGATAAGTCTGTGTCGCCCCTTGGACCGACCAGTTGGCGCGACCCGCGCTCGGATCGATATTCACCATCGGCGCGTTGATCCCAGTGTACGAATCCCAACCACCGTGGAAGTCGTAGGTCATGATATTGATCCAATCCGCAACTTGGGATACCGCCTTGGGATCAAAGTTTGCAATATTCTGATCCCCGCCTGGACCTGCGATAGAGAGATAGTACTTCTTTCCATCGATCGCCGTCTGACGATTCATCTCATCTCGGATCGCCTTCAAGAGAAGGTTGTAGTTAGCCCCATCGCTGGTCGTCGCCACTCCGCTACCATCCAACCCTCCCCCGCCTGGGTATTCCCAATCGATGTCGATGCCATCAAAGCCGTACTTCACGATGACATAGACCGCCGATTTGGCGAAATCCGCCCGCTTTTGTGCATCCCTCGAAATCGAGTAGAGCGGAGCCGACAAGGTCCATCCACCGATCGAAACCATCGTCTTCAATTTGGGGTACTGCGCTTTCAAGGCCTGCAGTTGCCCAAAGTTGCTGCTGGGCGTGTAGGCGGGCGACATGGTCAACGCCTCTCCCGCACTATTCGCCCCCGCATCCGCATATTCGTCGAACAGCCCGACGCCAGCCGTCAGAGTTGTTCCCGCTGGCTGCTGCATGTAGGCCGCGTAGTTGCTATACTTCCAACCCCGATAGGTGGATACGATCCGATCCCACGCGGTCGGCATCGTACGATCCAAGGGAATGAGGAATGCATAGTTGATTACATTCATCCGATCCCCCCGAATCTTAGTCACGGGGAATCCTTTTTGGTAAATGCCCCAGTTCGGGTAGTAACCGACGATCTTTCGCTGTTCGACCGTCGGCATCTTGTCGTATCCCACCACTGCGACGTTGGTGGTAGTGGCATTAGTCGTTGTTCCGGCGGTTGTTCCTGAGTTGGTCGTCGTGGTGCTTCCTCCCGTGCTAGGAGAATTAGTCACAGTCGTGTTTGTCGTAGTTCCTGTGCTGGGAGAGTTCGTGGTCGTGCCGGTCGTGGTCCCACCTGTGGAGGCCGTCGAGGAACTATACAGGGTTTCGACAGTACCATTCAGAAGCATGCCGCTTTCATAGACTGAAATACGGTCGGTCTTCAGAATGTTTGCGTTGCCGCTACCTAATCCCTGGTAGGAGGGGTCATTGGCAGGATTCCATGCTGTGGCAGGAACTCCTGTTTTCAACGCCATCCGGAACTGCGCCTCTCTCCAGTACGATGTTCCTGTTCCAGGTTGGATGTTCGTTCCCGCGAAGCTGACATCCACATAGTAGATTTTTGATGCGGCGTTATAAACCTGGAGGACGGGATTGACGGTCCCGTTCTGCACATAGTTTGCACTGATAACCACCGCTGTCTGATCATAACCCGCAGCAAACAACTCGCTCAGATCCACATAGTACCGGAATGAGAAGGCGATCGAACCGGTGGCTGGAAAAGCGGACCGATTATTCAGCAGAGCGCGGATTTCCGTAAATCCCATCCCCTGCTGGTTGATCGCAGCTTCTACGAAGAACTCATCACTGACGGAGCCAAATTCAGATACGGGGGGGAAGTTGGCTACAGGTAGTGCCGTGGAGTCCTGAGCCAGGCGAGCCACCGCTCCGGTAAAGGCCGCGTTGTAATCCAACGCAACCTCGTTGGATACATAGTCACTGCGGTCATCGGTGTAGGAAGTATCGGTAGCAGCCGACGGACCTCCCACCAAAGCCCCGTAAAGAATATGCCGGCTGTTAGTGGGGGTGCTGATGCTTCCATTCCAAGAGCCGTGGGCTCCACGATGATGCGGGTTGATTGGAGGATTCACCCCAAACCCAACCACATAACTCCGTGCGGCAGGATTCTTGCCCAACATGTAGTCGATCTGGTTCCGGGCAAAATCTCGGTACCGAGTTCCTACATCTCCCACCCGATCCGCATAGATCAAGGCGAGCAAGGAGGTGTTCGCCGAGTAACGCAGCGAGCCCCACTGGTCCAACCAAGCCAACCCGCCAGGGGTGTAGGCAACTCGCGCACCGCTCTCTCCCACGGTCCAATAGTTGAGCCATTTTTCTGCAGCGGTTTTGTAGACAGCTTTGCCAGTTAGCTCAGCCAACAACACCGTCGCGCCATAGGTCTTGTCATCCCAGTTATGGGTCCACTTGAGCGGCAACCCAGCAATGTTCTGGCTATAGATCGTCTCCGCTTTCGTCAGGTAAGCCGCTTCACCTGTGGCTCGGTACATCCAAGCCGCTGCCCAAGCCAACTCATCGTAATATCCGGACCAAGAGTTGTAGTATGTCGCAGCATCGGTAATTGAATCGGAATATTTTCCGCGATACTGATCGGCAAAGTTGAACAAGGTGCGGGCATGGGCCAAGCACTTGTCCGCGTAGACTGGATCCGTGCTTCGGAACAGCATGGAGGCGGAAGCCATCGCCGCCGCTGCCTCTCCTGCCAAGTCAGATCCGGGCTTCGCCGCCGTGATAGCATAGGATGGCCGAGCCATGGTCATGGTTTCGGAAGGCCCCCAGTAACTGTGATCCAACGAACCATTGCCAACTTGGCCATAGAGAACATTGTCCGAAGGATGCGCCTTCATCAGCCAATCCGTACCCCAACGAACCACATTAAGAAGGGCAGCCTTCTGACCCGTCTTATCGTAGGCCGCTCCATATTCGATTCCACCCCAGGCCAAGAGGGACATGGCGCTAGTCATCGGCAGACCAAATTTCACGTGGTCACCCGCATCGTAGAATCCTCCCGTCAAATCTAGGCTGACATCACTCCCATCGGTGAGGGCAGAGTCTCCCCTCCAAGGAACACGGAAATCGACAGGTAGTTTCCCTGACTTCTGTGCATCAAAGAAGTAGAGAGATTTCTGCAGCACTTCTGGATAGTTATAGGTTCCCGCAACAACCACCGGAGCGGCCGCGACGGTGATCGTTAGAGCCTTTGTCGCTGAACCTCCAGCATTGGTTGCATTCAAGGTGACGTTTGAAGTAGCCGCTACTGTCGGCGTTCCCGAGATTAACCCACTGGCCGCATTGATCGTCAGACCAGCTGGTAGTCCGGTTGCGCTGTAGGAAGTCGGACTTCCCGAAGCGACAATCTGATAACTAAACGCCGTACCCACAGTTCCGCTGGCTGTGGTCGCACTGGAGATCACGGGTGCTGTCACTGCCGGAGCAGCCGCAACTGTGATCGTCAGGGCCTTTGTCGCAGAACCTGCAGCGTTGGTAGCGTTTAGGGTAACAGCCGAGGTTGCGGCGGCTGTTGGCGTTCCCGATATTAACCCACTGGTCGCATTGACCGTCAGACCAGCTGGCAGTCCGGTTGCACTGTAGGAAGTCGGACTTCCCGAAGCGACAATCTGGTAACTAAACGCCGTGCCCACCGTTCCACTGACCGTTGCCGCACTGGAGATCACAGGTGCTGTGAGAACCGGTGCTGCCGCGACGGTAATCGTTAGAGCCTTTGTCCCAGAGCCTGTAGCGTTGGTTGCATTCAGGGTGACAGCCGAGGTTGCGGCTACTGTGGGGGTTCCGGAGATTAACCCACTGGTCGCATTGATCGTCAGACCAGCTGGCAGTCCGGTTGCGCTGTAGGAAGTCGGACTTCCCGAAGCGGCAATCTGGTAACTAAAGGCAGTACCCACGGTTGCACTCGCAGTAGCCGCGCTCGAGATGACAGGAGCGACTGCAGTGCCTCCACCTGTGGTTCCGCCCGCCGCTGTTCCGTTGATCAGAAAAGCAGCAGGGATCTTGTAGGTCGTTCCAGAGTCTGCGTTGTAACCAAACGTCACCGATCCGCCTGCAGGAATGGTGCTAGTCCAAGCAACCGGACTAACCACCCACTTGGTTCCAACCTGGGAACCGACGCTGGCACTCCAGATATCCGTGATCTTGCCATCAAAGGTGAATCCCAGACTCCAGTTACTCACTGCCGCGCTTGTTGGATTACTGATCACGACCTGAGCCGTGAAGCCAGTTCCCCAATCATTCTGGATCGTCTGCACCACCGTCAGCGTTGCCGTAGCTGGAGCGACCGCCACAGTGATCGTCAGGGTCTTGGTCGCAGAACCTGCGGCGTTGGTCGCCTTGAGGACGACAGCCGAGGTTGCAGCTGCTGTTGGCGTTCCCGAGATCACACCACTGGTCGCATTGATCGTCAGACCAGCTGGCAGTCCGGTTGCGCTGTAGGAAGTCGGACTTCCCGAAGCGACAATCTGATAACTAAACGCCGTGCCCACTGTTCCACTGGCTGTGGCAGCACTCGAGATGACAGGTGCTGTGACAGTTGTTGCTGCCGCCACGGTGATCGTCAGGGTCTTAGTTGCAGAACCTGCGGCGTTGGTCGCCTTGAGGACGACAGCCGAGGTTGCAACTACTGTTGGTGTTCCCGAAATCACACCGCTCGTCGTATTGATCGTCAGACCAGCTGGCAATCCGGTTGCGCTATAGGAAGTCGGACTTCCCGAAGCGACAATCTGATAACTAAAGGCAGTGCCCACCTTTCCGCTCGCAGTCGCCGCACTGGAGATCACAGGCGCTGTCACCACCACCGGAGCGGACGCGACAGTGATCGTCAGGGTCTTGGTCGCAGAACCTCCCGCGTTCGTCGCCTTCAAGGTGACGGTAGAGGTTGCAGCTACTGTGGGGGTTCCCGAGATTACACCGCTGGCCGCATTCACAGTCAGTGCAGCAGGCAGTCCCGTCGCACTGTAGGAAGTCGGACTTCCCGATGCCACGATCTGGTAGCTAAACGCCGTGCCCACTGTTCCACTGGCAGTCGCCACGCTGGAGATCACAGGGGCTGTGACAACTGGAGCTGCCGCGACGGTGATCGTCAGGGTCTTGGTCGCAGAGCCTCCAGCGTTGGTGGCATTCATGATTACAGTTGAGGCAGACGCCGCGGTCGGCGTTCCAGCGATGAGTCCACTGGCTGCATTGACCGTCAGACCAGCTGGCAGTCCTGTTGCGCTGTAGGAAGTCGGGCTTCCCGATGCCACGATCTGATAACTAAACGCAGTGCCCACTGTTCCACTAGCAGTGACTGCACTGGAGATGACAGGAGCCGCGGGCAGAACGACTGCCGCAGCCTGGATCAACCCCGCTCCGGTTCCATCCGCAATCGTGGCACCGGAGACGTTGCTGAGCTGAACGGAGAACTGCTTATTCGCAGTTAATGTCTGACCAGGCACGACCACCGAGATCGTCTTCATGGTTTCTCCGGGAGCAAAGGAGAGGGTTCCCGAAGTAGCTGTGTAATTCGTCCCTGCCGCGGCCGTTCCATCCACCGTGGCATAGGCCACGCTGACAACGGCCGAGGCAGGTGCGGATAGAGTCACCGCAAAGTTCATCGTCTGCGAAGTCACTCCACCTCCTGTCGCCACTCCGATCAAAGGAGCCAGGCTCCCTTGGATATAGGACATCCGCAGGCTGTTCACTGTGGTCCAATCATCATTCAGAATTCCACCCGTATCTCCGCTGTTGGGATTTAGGCTCCAGTAGGTCCAGCTCATTCCCTTCTGGTTTCCTATGAGATCCTTGACCCCATCGAGGTTCAAATCTCCATCGATGTAGTCGGTCAACTTATCCATCCACTGCTGATCACTCGTCGTCAGTAGCTTGCTTCCAAACTCACCCA